>CAKUAV010000066.1 GCA_934636425.1 uncultured Clostridia bacterium | reverse complement strand
GTATCTGCCCTGGGTGCTCGTGCCCCGCTCGACGTTCATCTATCACTATTTCGCCAGCGTGCCGTTCATCATACTGGCCACGGTGGCGGCGCTCAGGGCGATCGACAGGCGCTCGAAAAAGGCCGCGCGCATTGCGGCGATCGTGCTGCTCGTCTGCGCGCTGATACTGTTCGCGGCGTTTTATCCGCTGGAATCCGGCCTGCCGACGCTGCGCGCCTATGCGAAGTATCTGCGCTGGTTCAACTGGTATAACTATTAAGGGCGCTTGCGGGAATGCTCTGGAATAACGGAGGGATCGTATGCTTGCGGTTGTGCTCAGCTATGGGTTAAGCGGGATCGACGGCTATCCCGTGCGCGTGGAGGTCAATCTGTCGGGCGGCCTGACTCAGTTCGAGCTGGTCGGCCTGCCCGACGCGGCGGTGAAGGAATCGCGCGAGCGCGTGCGCACGGCGCTCAAGAACAGCGGCTTCGCCTATCCGGACGGGCGTGTGACAATCAACCTCGCGCCGGCCGATCAGAAAAAGGAAGGCCCCGCCTACGATCTGCCGCTGGCCGTCGGCATACTGGCGGCGGGCGGCAAGCTGAATGCCGACGCGCTCAAAAGCACGGCCATGCTGGGCGAATTGTCGCTGGACGGCTCGGTGCAGTCGGTGCGGGGCGTTTTACCCATGGTCATCAGCGCGCTTGAGGGCGGCCGCGTGGAGAACATACTCATTCCGGCGGCGAACGCCGGCGAGGTGCGCTGCATATCGGGGCTCAACATCTATCCCGTCTCGTCGCTCAGGGAGGCCTTCGAGCATCTGACGGGCGAAAGGCCGATAGAGCGGCTCGAGACGGCGGCCTACGAGCAGCTGCTGGGCGCGCGCACGCCCACGGTCGATTTCAGCTTCGTCAAGGGGCAGAAGAGCGCCAAGCGCGCGCTGGAGATCGCCGCGGCCGGCGGGCACAACGTCATAATGATCGGCCCGCCCGGCTCGGGCAAGACGCTCATGGCGCGCTGCGTGCCCACGATACTGCCCGACATGACGTTCGAGGAGGCGCTCGAGACCACGCGCATACACAGCGCGGCGGGACTGATGGACGGCGGCACGCTGCTGGTCGAGCGGCCGTTCAGAACGCCGCACCACACGGCCTCCTCCGTGTCTCTGATCGGCGGCGGCGTGCACGCCAGCCCCGGCGAAATCTCCAAAGCGCACAACGGCGTGCTGTTTTTAGACGAGCTGCCGGAATATAGGCGCGATGTGCTCGAGGCGCTGCGCCAGCCCATGGAGGACGGCTTTGTGACGATCACGCGGGTGAGCGCGCAGTCGACCTATCCCTCGAGCTTCATGCTGATCTGCTCGATGAACCCCTGTCCGTGCGGCAATTACGGCTCGCGCACGCAGGCCTGCCGCTGCTCGCAGTCAGAGATCCGGCGCTATCTGAACCGCGTCTCAGGCCCATTGCTCGACCGCATCGATCTGCACATAGAGATCGAGAGCGTGCCGCCCGAGCGCATTTCGGACGACACGCTGGAGGAGAGCTCTGCGGCCATGCGGTCGCGCGTGGAAAAGGCGCGCGCCGCTCAGCGGGAGCGGTACAGAGGGCGCGGCATTTCCTGCAACGCCCGGCTGGACGCGCGCAGCATCACGGAGTTCTGCCGCATGAAGCCGGATGCGCAGAAAATGCTCATGAAGGCCTGCGAGACGATGAAGCTGAGCAACCGCGCCTTTACGCGCATACTGAAGGTGGCGCGCACAATCGCGGATATGGACTCAAGCGAGGTCATTCAGCTCAACCATGTGGCGGAAGCCGTGCAGTACAGAATGCTGGACAACAAATACTGGGGCTGAGGACGGAACAATATGGTGTATTCAGACAAACAGAGATACTGGATCTGGCTTTCCAGCGCGCTCTGTCCGGACTGCAAGTCGTTTTACAGGCTGCTGGACGAGTACGGCGAGGCGGAATATGTCTGGAATCAGCTGATTCTGGCCAAGCGCCTGCTGCGTCCGTCGGCGTTTTCGCGCCTTCAGAACGCCCGCACCAGCGAGTATATGGACAATCTGATGGAGCGGCTGGAAAAGCGCAACGTCGTCGCCGTAACGCAGCTGGACGACGAATATCCCGACAGGCTGCGCGCCATTGCCGAAGCGCCGCCCACGGTCTATCTGCGCGGCGATCACAGGGCGCTCAATCCCGATAGGGCGTTCGCCATCGTCGGTTCGCGCAAGGCGACAGTGGACGGAATGCGCTTTGTGCAGAGCGTCGCGTGCGATCTGTCCCGAGCCGGCGTGTGCATCGTCTCCGGTCTGGCGGCGGGCATCGATACGCACGCGCACATGGGCTGCCTCGAGGGCGGCGCGCCGACGCTGGCCGTGCTGGGCAGCGGGCCGGACATCATCTATCCGCCCGAGAACAGAGATCTGGCCGCGCGCATCATAGACGAGGGCGGCGCGCTGCTGGCCGAATATCCGCCCGGGTATCCGCCGGCCGATCACACATTTCCCCGGCGCAACCGCATCATAGTCGGCCTGTCCGACGGCGTGCTGATGGGCGAGGGCACGCTCCACTCGGGCGCGATGATCACAATGCGCTACGCCCGCGAGCAGCGCCGTCCGCGCTTTGCCGTGCCCGGCTCGGTGTACGCCGCCTCCTATGAGGGCACGAACCATCTGCTGCTCGAGGGCGCGCAGATCTGCCTGGGCGCGCGTCAGGTCACCGACTATTACGGCTGGCGCGCCGCGCCCGCTGAAAAGGCGGCGGGCGATATGCCGGAGCTGGACGGGCCGTCGCTCAAGATCGTTGAAATGTTAAAATATGAAGAAAAATCATTTGACGAGCTGGCAAACGCCATGAAAATGGACGTTTCAAGCCTAAATTCACTCTTGACAATCCTTGAAATGCAGGGAATAATAAGACAGGCGGCTGGTAAAATGTATCGCGCAATCGTTTAATGGCCGCGCAGAGCGAAACCGAACGCCATAACGGAGGGGTAAATTAATTCATGACGACGCACAAGCTCGTAATCGTCGAGTCGCCGGCGAAGGCGCACACCATCGGCAAATTTCTGGGGCGGGGCTATAAGGTGGAGGCCTCGAACGGACACGTCCGCGATCTGCCCAAGTCGCAGATCGGCGTTGACATAGACAACGGCTTTGAGCCGAAGTATATCACAATCCGCGGCCGCGGCGAAATTCTGGACAAGATCCGCCGCGAGGCCAGGAACGCCTCGAAGATCTATCTCGCAACCGACCCGGACCGCGAGGGAGAGGCCATATCCTGGCATCTGGCGAACGTGCTGGGCATAAAGGCCGAGGAAGCCTGCCGCGTGGAGTTTTTCGAAATCACCAACAAGGCGGTCAAGGCGGCCATCAAGTCGAGCCGCCCGATCGACATGGATCTGGTCAACGCGCAGCAGGCGCGCCGCGTGCTCGACCGTCTGGTGGGCTATAAGATCAGCCCGCTGCTGTGGTCGAAGGTGCACAAGGGGCTGAGCGCCGGCCGCGTTCAGAGCGTGGCCACGGCCATGATCTGCGACCGCGAGCACGAAATCGACGAATTCGTGCCCGAGGAATACTGGGTGATCGGCGGCACGTTCAAGGCGGACGACGGCTCGCTGTTCAACACGCGCTTCGTCTCCTGCGACGGCGAGAGCGAGCTGCACAACAAGGACGAGGCTGACGCGGTGGTCGAGCGCATGAACAAGGCCGCCTTCACAATCGGCGCGGTGCGTCTGGGCGAACGGCGCAAGTATCCCGCCGCGCCGTTCACCACGTCCAATCTCCAGCAGGAGGCCTCGCGCAAGCTGGGCTTTACGACGCTCAAGACCATGCAGATCGCCCAGCAGCTCTACGAAGGCGTGGACATCGAGGGCGAGGGCACGCAGGGTCTGGTTTCCTATATCAGAACCGACAGCACGCGCGTGTCCGAGGAGGCCATCGCCGCGGCGCGCGGCATGATCCAGGAGGATTACGGCAGCGACTATGTGCCCGAGGAGCCCAACCGCTACAAGAGCCGCCGCAGCGCGCAGGACGCGCACGAAGCCATCCGCCCGACCGACGTGCTGCGCAGGCCCGATTCCATAAAGAGCTCGCTGACGCGCGATCAGTATAAGCTCTACAAGCTGATCTACGCGCGCTTTGTCGCCAGCCAGATGACGCCCGCGGTGTACGACACGCTCTCCGCCGACATCACCGGCGACGGCGTGCTCATGCGCGCCAACGGCTCGAGACTGCGCTTTCCGGGTTTCACCGTGGTGTACGAGGAGGGCGTCGACGACGCTCAGGCCGAGGAAAACGACGGCATGCCCGCGCTGACCGAGGGCGCGCCCACAAAGCTCACCGCCGTTCAGGCCGATCAGAAATTCACAATGCCGCCGCCCCGCTATACCGAGGCGTCGCTCATCCGCGCGCTGGAGGACAAGGGCATAGGCCGTCCGTCCACCTATGCGCCCACGATCACCACGATCATGGCGCGCGGCTATATTTCCCGGGAAAAGAAGCGCCTCATGCCCACCGAACTGGGGCTGGTCATCACGGAAATGATGAAAAAACACTTCCCGGACATCATCAACATACAGTTCACCGCCGACATGGAGGAAAAGCTGGACGAGGTCGAGGAGGGCAAGCTGGACTGGCACGAGGTCATCAGCGACTTCTACGGCCCGTTCAAGGAGTCGCTCGACAAGGCCGAGGCCACAATCGAGAAGGTCGAGGTGGTCGACGAGGTGTCCGACATACCGTGCGACAAGTGCGGCGCGATGATGGTCTACAAGACCGGCCGCTTCGGCCGCTTCCTGGCCTGTCCGAATTTCCCGGCCTGCCACAACACAATGCCCATACTCAAGTATATCGACGCGACCTGTCCCGAGTGCGGCGGCCGCATGATCGAGCGCATGAGCAAGAAGGGACGCAAGTTCTACGGCTGCGAGCACTATCCCGAGTGCGGCTTTGTCAGCTGGGAGCAGCCGGTGAACGACGTCTGTCCTGTCTGCGGCGGGCGCATGGTCTTAAAGCGCGGCAGAAAGGGCGAGGTCTGGCACGTGTGCGTGAACGAGCAGTGCCGCCACCGCGTTGAAGTGGAGAGCGGAGGAAACGACGAGAGTGATGAATGACAAGCGCGTAACCGTCGTGGGGGCGGGGCTGGCCGGAAGCGAGGCGGCCTGGCAGCTCCTGCGGCGCGGCATTCCGGTTCGGCTGATCGAAATGCGCCCTGAAAAGTCAACGCCCGCCCATGTGACGGGCGGCTTTGCCGAGCTGGTGTGCTCCAATTCGCTCAAGGCCGAGCACCTGACCAACGCGTCGGGGCTGCTCAAGGCCGAGATGAAGCTGTTCGATTCGCTGATACTGCGCGCGGCTGAGGAAGCGCGCGTTCCGGCGGGCGGCGCGCTGGCGGTCGATCGCGCGCGGTTTTCGCAGATCGTGACCGAAACGCTGACGAATCATCCGCTCTGCGAGGTGGTTCGCGAGACCGTGACCGAGATTCCGGCCTCTCCCTGCATCGTCGCCACGGGCCCATTGACCGACGGCGCGCTGGCGGGCGCGATCGAGAAGCTGCCCGGCATGAAGAGCCTTCACTTTTTCGACGCGGAGGCGCCCATCGTGACGGCCGAATCGATCGACATGAATCGCGCGTTCAAGGCCTCGCGCTATGGCCGCGGCGAGGGCGACGATTACATCAACTGCCCGATGACCGAGCAGGAATATTATGCCTTTTACGACGCGCTCGTCTCGGCGGAGACGGCCGAGGTTCACGATTTCGAGAAAAAGCTGGTGTTCGAGGGCTGTCTGGCCGTCGAAATTCTGGCCGGACGCGGCCGCATGACGCTGGCCTTCGGGCCGCTCAAGCCGGTCGGGCTGGTCGATCCGCATACGGGAAAGCAGCCCTTCGCCGTGGTGCAGCTGCGGCAGGACAACGCGGCGGGCACGCTGTACAACATCGTGGGCTTTCAGACGCGCCTTAAATGGGGCGAGCAGAAGCGTGTGTTCGGCATGATCCCCGGCCTTGAACACGCCGAATACGCGCGCTACGGCGTGATGCACCGAAACACCTATCTCGACAGCCCGCGCGTGCTGGGCAGAAACTACGCGCTTGCATCCGATCCGCTGATCCGCTTCGCCGGGCAGATGACCGGCGTGGAGGGCTATGTCGAATCGGCGGCCAGCGGCATGACGGCGGCGATCGGCCTGGCCATGCGCCTTGAGGGGCGCGAGGAGATCGAGCTGCCGACGACCACGGTCATGGGCGCGCTCGCGCGGCACACGATCACCGAGACGGCCGATTTCCAGCCGATGAACGCCAACTTCGGGATACTCGATCCGCTCGAGGAGCGCGTGCGCGGCAAGAAATTCCGCTATGAGCGCATGAGCGAGCGCGCCGTGGACGCGATGAAGGCGGCGATTGCGCGCTATAATCCCTGAGGAGACGAACATACACGCGGGGAGGTCTTTTTCGAACGGGCGAAAGCACCACAACGAGCGGCTTTCGCAGAAAGGCGACATATCATGAGCATACGAGGAACAACGATTTGCGCCGTCCGCCGCAATGGGCAGATTGCCGTGGCGGGCGACGGACAGGTGACGATGGGCGAGAGCGTCGTCATGAAAAACGGCGCGGTAAAGGTGCGCCGCATATTCAACGGACAAGTGATTACCGGCTTTGCGGGCACGGTGGCCGACGCGTTCGCGCTGTGCGAGCGGCTGGAGATCAAGCTCACGCAGTTCGCTGGCAATCTTCAGCGCGCGGCGGTCGAGCTGGCCATGGAATGGCGGCAGGATAAGGCCATGCGCAAGCTGGAGGCCATGCTGATCTGCGCCGATAAGGAAAATCTCATGCTGATTTCGGGCACGGGCGAGGTGATCGAGCCGGACGACGACGTGCTGGCCATTGGCTCGGGCGGCAATTACGCGCTGGCCGCGGCGCGCGCTCTGCTGGAAAACACCGATCTCAACGCCGCCGAGATCGCCGAAAAGGCGCTGCACATCGCCGCGTCGATCTGCGTCTACACCAACGACCACATTCGCGTGGAGGTGATCGACGCATGAATCAGCTGACGCCCCGTGAAATTGTCCGCGAGCTCGACCGCTATATCGTCGGTCAGGAGGACGCAAAGCGCGCCGTCGCCGTGGCGTTGCGCAACCGCTATCGCCGCGCGCAGCTCCCCAAAGAGATGCAGGAAGAGGTTACGCCGAAGAACATACTCATGGTCGGCCCCACCGGCGTGGGCAAGACCGAGATCGCCCGCCGTCTGGCCAAGCTGGTGGACGCGCCGTTCGTCAAGGTCGAGGCGACCAAGTTCACCGAGGTGGGCTATGTCGGCCGCGATGTGGAGACGATCACACGCGATCTGGTCGAAACGTCCATCCGCCTGACCAAGGAGATCCATCAATCGCGCGTTCACGTCAAGGCCTGCGAGCGCGCCGAGGTGCGTCTGGCCGATCTGATCATTCAGCCGGCGGCGAAAAAGGCGCCCAATCCGATCGACGTGCTGCTGGGCAACAAGCCGCGCACGCCCGAGCTGCCCGCCGAGGAGCAGGCGCAGCTGAGCAAAAAGCGCGGCGAGGTGATCGCGCAGCTCAGATCCGGCGAGCTGGAGCATCGCCTGGTCGAAATCGAGGTGGAGGAAATCACGCCCCACAACGAAATCCCCGGCACCGATGTAAACATGAACGACGTGCTGGGCGGCATAATCCCCAAGAAAACCAAGATCCGCAAGGTCGAGGTGCAGGAAGCGCGCCGCATACTCATCAACGAGGAGGAGCAGAACCTCATCGACATGGACGCGGTGTATTCCGAGGCCATAGAGCGCGCCGAGCAGGACGGCATCGTGTTCATCGATGAGATCGACAAGGTGGCGGGCAAGGCGTCCGGCCATGGCCCCGACGTGTCCCGCGAGGGCGTGCAGCGCGACATACTGCCCATCGTCGAGGGCTGCACCGTGCAGACAAAGTACGGCCCGGTTAAGACCGACCATGTGCTCTTCATTGCGGCGGGCGCGTTCCACGTCTCGAAGGTGTCCGATCTGATCCCCGAATTGCAGGGCCGCTTCCCTGTGCGCGTCGAGCTGAAGCCGCTCACCGTGGAGGACTACAAGCGCATTTTGACGCAGCCGGAAAACGCGCTGATCCGCCAGTATCAGGCGCTGCTGGCCGTGGACAAGGTGGCTCTCTCGTTCGACGAATCGGCGCTTCAGCTGATCGCCGAGCAGGCCTACGCCGCCAACGAGCAGATGGAAAACATAGGCGCGCGCCGGCTTCACACAGTGCTGGAGGAGCTGCTCAATGACATCGCCTTCAACGCGGGCGGCGGCGACTGCCCCGAGGTGCGCGTTGAAGTGGACGCGGATTACGTCGCGCGTCAGATGAAAATCAAGGAGCGCCCCGATTTGAAACGCTATATTCTCTAATTAAACAGATCAAACAGAGCGCGTCGGAGCAATATCCGGCGCGCTCTTTGACGGCAGCCGAATGGGCGTTATAAATCCCCAGTTTAACTGGGAGTACGAAAAAGCGTTTTAGCAAAAGTCATGGAGCCGCATGACGGATGCGGCGCTACAGGGGAATAACGAAAGAAGTTTGAACTTTTCGATGCTTTCTTTAGCGGGTAACCGCAAATAACATGCCTTTATAGGGATGGGACAAGCCGTCTGTTTGACGGGGAGCCAAAAACGGCGATTATCTCCGAAAACAGACCGTAGTCTCAATGAAAAATCAATGCGGGACAGCCTGTTTCGCACTCTGACCGCGCCTGTTGAAATAGAAACAGACTCTGGTCTGCGAGCACACAAACAGACCGAAGTCTGACAACGATTAAATACATAAAAAACAAGGCCCGCCGGAAGAAATCCGACGGGTTCTCTTGTCGTTCGGCGCAGGCGGCTACGCTTCGATATACTCAAAGGCCTGCTCGATGTATTCGATTGCGCCGTCCGGCAGTATGAGCAGCGCATCGAAGCGGGCAAAGCGTTCGGTCAGGCCGTTTTTCTGGAGATAGATCGCGGCGGCCTTAGAGAGGCGCTTCTGCTTGGTGTAGCCTATGGCTTCATGCGGATCGGAGGACGAACGCAGTTTGACCTCGACGAACGCGATGACCTCGCCGATTTCCGCCACAATGTCGATCTCACCGCCGCGCACAGTGAAGTTGCGCGCGAGTATGCGGGCGTTTTTGCACTCTGTGAGGTATTTTACGGCGATGTCCTCGCCGATGCGGCCAACGGCGCGCGTGTTCATTCCGCGTCACCGCCCAGTATGCCCGCGATAAAGCTGCGCCGATGCTCCGGACAGGGGCCGTATTTCTTCAGCGCGGCGATGTGCTCGGGTGTGCCGTAGCCCTTGTTGCGGGCAAAGCCGTATTCGGGATACTTCGCGTCCAGCTCGACCATGTAGCGGTCGCGCGTCACCTTGGCGATGATCGAGGCCGCGGCGATCATGTAGCTGATCGCGTCGCCGTGGACGATCGGCGTGGCGGGGCCGGGCAGATGAAGCCCCGTGACCGCGTCCACCAGAAAATGCGCGTTTTCAGCGCCGCTGGCGGCCTCTTCCATGGCCGATTTCGTGGCGGCGAGTATGTTGATCTCGTCGATCACCTGCGGCGTGCGCCAGCCCGTGCGGACGTACTCGGCGCGCTCCATCAGCAGCTCGTACAGCCTTTCGCGCTTCTTTTCGGCGACCTTTTTCGAGTCGTTCACGCCCGGCACCAGACCGCTCTGCGGCACGATGATGCACGCCGTCACGACCGGCCCGGCGAGCGGCCCGCGTCCCACCTCGTCCATGCCGGCGACGCGCACGTTTTGCGCCCAGAGCGCCCTTTCGTATTCTGTCATGCGCTCGAGGCGCTCAATATCGGTTTCGCGGGGCATTTTCGTCACTTCCGTTCGTAAAAATCGGGCGCGGGCAAGCGCTTTGTCTCGGAGAGGCGCATATCGTCCGCAGCGTTTTGGGCCGGAGATGAATCGATTGTTTTGCGCGGCTGGATCTTCGGAATTCTGCACAAAACCGGCGTATTACAAGCTGTTTCCACGCGATACGTCTGTAACGCTGGCGGGAACAGATTGTACGCTGCGGAAAACGTCGTCAAACGGCAGCTTCAAAGACGCAAGCGCCATGAGAGACTGCCGCGCAGACATCTCCGCCGGTTTCTGTTCGCCTTATGCGATTCATCGGGAGCGTCTATCCAGCCGGCGATGCGGCAATTAGCCTTTCGGCTTGCGGCTCTGGCCGGTGGGGCGACTTTTTGCGCTTCCCCTGGCCGGGCTCGAACCGGAGCGCGGCGCGCTCTTTGCGGGCTTGGCAGTGCTGCTGCGGGGTGCGCTTTTGCCCTTCGGCGCGCTTTTTCCATCGCTGCGGGGCGTGTCCCGGCGCGGCGGGCGTGCGGACGGCGTGCGCCGCGCCGGCTTTTTCTTCATGTCGGGGCGCTCGTCCAGCTCGGCCTGAAGCACATGGACGGGCTCTGCGTCGCGCG
Source organism: uncultured Clostridia bacterium (assembly GCA_934636425.1). Lineage (GTDB taxonomy): Bacteria > Bacillota > Clostridia > Christensenellales > Aristaeellaceae > Firm-10. Next base: position 5,463 of record CAKUAV010000066.1, on the reverse strand, counting down.
CGCATTCGCCGGGCTTCTGGATGGAAATCTTGCCGATGAGCCCCGCACGGAATTCATCCAGCACGAGCGCCGAGGCGCGGCTCACGTCCGGTTTGCCGCCCGCGAGCAGCCAGCCGCGGCCGATGCAGATGCGGTCGAGCACAGTGGGCGTGTCGTGCCACGCGCCGTCGTATTCGGGCTGCGGGGGATCGACGTCCTCGGGCGTGATGTGGAAGCGCTCGCACACGGCCTGAGGCGCGAGGGAGAACAGCAGCTTCACCAGATCGATGGCCAGACCCTCGCTATCCAGAATTTCGTCGCGGATTGAGCCCAGATAGGCCAGCAGCCGCGCGTCGCCCTGATCGCTCAGGTACGGCCAGAGCATGCCGGGCGTGTCCATCAGCTCGAGGTACGGCCCGACCTTGACCCACTGCTTGCTGCGCGTCACGCCCGGGCGGTCGCCGGCCTGCGCGATGGTGTGGCCGAATATGCGGTTTATGAACGTCGACTTGCCCACATTCGGTATGCCGATGACCATGAGCCGCGCCGTCTTGTTCACGCCGCGCGCCTTCATGCGCTCGATGGCGGGGGCGCAGGCTTCCTCGATGGACGCCATCACGTCGTGCGTGCGGCCGCCGTTCGAGTTGAAGCGTATGGGATTGAGCCCCATCTGCCGGTAGTGCTCGAGCCAGCGGGAGGTCACCGCGTCGTTGGCCAGATCGGCCTTGTTGAGTATCAGTATGCGCGTTTTGCCGCGGCAGAGATAGTTGAGATCGGGGTTGCGCGTGGCCTGCGGAGCGCGCGCGTCGCACAGTTCGATCACCGCGTCGACCGAGCTGAGCTGCTCGATCAGCATGCGCCGCGTCTTGGCCATATGGCCGGGGTACCAGTTGATCTCCGGCATGAAAAACACCTCCCTGGGGTGCAAAATGGTGGAATGAAAAGCGATGGGCGGGGGATTTTTGTCGGGCGAACGCCGAAAACGTGAAATATAGCGCTCACTCAATCGGATGCAAAGCGCGATTGTCCGACTTGCCAAAGGCGCATCGGCAAGGCCGTGTTCACTCAGGCGGATGCGAAAGCCTGCCCGCGCGGCGCGCATTTTCGTCGACAGGGCGCTGCATCCGCCGTGAAATACGCATGGCGGGCGCAAAGGCGCATCGGCAAGGCCGCGTTCACTCACGTGGAAGCGAAAGTCTGTCCGCGTGGCGCGCATTATCGCCGACGGGGGCGCTGCATTTGCCGTGAAATTCGCTGGGCGAACGCAAAGGCGCATCGGCAAGGCCGCATACACTCACGCGGAAGCGAAAGTCTGCCTGTGTGGCGCGCATTTTCGTCGACAGGGCGCTGCATCCGCCGTGAAATACGCATGGCGGGCGCAGAATTATACCTGCCATGCCGCGTTTACGCAAGTCCGTGCGCGGTCGTTTGAAAAGCGCAGCTTTCGGCGCGGCCTGAACATCATGCGCATGGCGGGCGCGAAAGCACTGGATAAAAAACAAAGACCGCGCGGACGCGGTCTTCTGTTTCGAGAATTACTTCTCCTTAACCTTGGCTGCCTTACCGCTGAGATTGCGCAGGTAGTACAGCTTGGCGCGGCGAACCTTACCGCGACGGACAACGGTAATGGAGTCCACGCGCGGAGAGTGCAGCGGGAAAGTACGCTCGACGCCGACGCCGTAGGAAGTGCGGCGAACGGTGAATGTCTCGCGGACAGAGCCGTTGCGGCGGGCGATGACCACGCCTTCGAACGCCTGCAGACGCTCGCGAGTGCCTTCAACGACCTTCACTTCGACGCGAACGGTGTCGCCGACGGCAAACTGGGGGATGTCGGAACGCAGCTGGGCGTTCTCGATGGAACGGATGATCTCATTCATGGGAATATCTCCTCTCCTCAAGGACGTTCGTATCCAGTACTTCGTGTACAGACAGAGGACCGCCCGACTAACAGCAATATTATACCACAGACCCTTGCGCCGGACAAGCAAACTCAATGTAAAATTCGAGAAAACGGACGCGCTCTCTGAGCTGCTTCGGCGCTTGCGGCCGCATAAATCTCACAATCGCGCCGCATCGACCGGCTGAGCGCTCCATGCGGCGATTTATTCCCGAGGCGCTTCGCCTTCGGTCAGCCGCTGCATGAACAGCCTGTCCTTTTTGTCCAGCTCGACGCTCTTGAGCATTTCGGGACGGCGCCGCCAGGTCAGCTCGAGCGCGCGGTCGCGCCGCCAGCGGTTGATTTTTGCGTGATCGCCGCTGAGCAGCACGTCGGGCACAGTCAGGCCGCGGTATTCGCGCGGGCGGGTGTACTGCGGATATTCGAGCAGCCCGGAGGAAAAGCTCTCGTCCTGACTGGATTCGTCGCTGCCCAGCACGCCGGGAATGAGCCGCGATACCGCGTCAATGATGACCAGCGCGCCCAGCTCGCCGCCGGTCAGCACATAATCGCCGATGGATACCTCCTCGTCGATCACCAGATCGATCGCGCGCTGATCCACGCCCTCGTAATGCCCGCACAAGAGCAGCAGCTCGCCGTCTCTGGCCAGCTCCTCGGCCATGGCCTGATCGAACGTGCGGCCGCGCGGGGAGAGATAGAGCCGTTTTCCGTGAAAGCCGTCCTTCGTGCAGGCCTCGACCGCGTCCACGATGGGCTGCGCCAGCATGACCATGCCCGGCCCGCCGCCGAAGGGATAGTCGTCGGTGTTTTTGTGCTTCAGTTCGGAAAACGGACGGATGTCGATCAGCTCGACCTCGATCAGCCCCTCCTCGATGGCGCGCCCCAGTATGCTCGCTTCCAGCATGGGGCGCAGCATCTCGGGGAATATGGTCAGCACCTTAATCTTCATTGAACACAGCCACCTCGTTCAGACGAACCGCGTCGAACACGATGCGCTTTTCCTCGACGCACACCTCGTGCACCACGCTCTTGAGCGCGGGCACAAGCACTTCGCCGAGCGGGCCGTCGAAGACGTACACGTCGTTGCCGCCGGGCTGCATCACGTCCACCATTTTGCCCAGCTTGCGGCCGGACGTGTCGCTGCCCTCGCAGCCGATCAGATCGCAGATGAAGTTCGCGTCCTCGGGCAGCTCGACGCTGTGCGCGCGGTCTATGTAGAGAAACTCGCCGCGCAGCTTTTCAGCCTGCGTGCGGTCGGTCACGCCGTCAAATGTCATGTACACCGCGTCCGGCTCGACGCGGTTGACGTGGATTTTCTGCTCGACATAACCGTCGCCGCGCTTGAAAAAGACGTGATCCATGTCGTAAAAGCGGTCGGGATCGCAGGTGGCGGGGCGCACCTTGACCTCGCCGCGAATGCCCTGCGGGCGGGTGATTTCGCCGATCATCAGATGAGTGCTCAGCATGGTGTTTTCCTCGCTTTCGATGAAATGGGAGCTTTTTACTCGGCCTTCAGAAAGGCGCACAGCGCCTCGTGGTCGGACAGATACTTGCCGAACGGCCTGTCGTCCCAGGCGGCCGGCTCGGCAGTCGCCTTAAAGCCGCGCGTGAATATATAGTCGATCTGCGGCTCGTCCGGCCTCTTGCCGTAATCGTGCCAGGAGGCGGGGAAGGACGGCGTCTGATTGACCAGCGGCACATTCTCATCGCTCAGGAACACTGTGATCGGCTCGCTGTCCGGGGCGGCGTTCATGTCGCCGGTCACGATGACAGGCAGATCGTGGCGCTTAATATCGCTGGCGATGTGGCGCATCAGAGCGCCTGCGCCCAGCACGCGGGCATGGTCGCTCACATGGTCGAGATGGGTGTTGTAGTAGTGGAACATCTTCTCGCCGCTCAAGGGGCGCAGAATGACGTGCGTGCAGACGCGCGGACAGGGCGACTGATCGGCATAGCGCGAGCCGGGCACATCGGGCGTGGGGGAGAGCCAGAACGTCTCGAGGAACATCAGCTCAAATTTGTCGCGGCGGAAGGCGATCATGTTGTTTTCGCCGCCGTAATCCGCCTCGCGGCCGCAGCCGACGAATGTATAATCGAAAAGATAGCGCCTGAGGAAATCCGCCATGCAGACGGTGACCTCCTGAAAGCCCATGATATCCGGCTTTTCGGCGTCGATTTTGTCCAGCACAAGCCCCTTGCGGAACTGCCAGCGGTTTTCCGCGTCGTAATCGTTGTCGCAGCGCAGATTAAATGTGACGACCTGCATCGCTGTATCCTCCCTGTGTCAAGCTGTTATCATAGAACCATTCGACGCACCGGCATGAAAATCCTCTATAGCGCGCCTGAAAAATCTCCGTTCGGCATTGCGCGGCGTCCTCAGCGGCGAACTGCCGAAAAACCATCGCAGAGCTCGAGCGGGTCGAAATCCTCTCGAACTGTCAATCGTATCCGGCAGCGCGTGCGGTGGGACAGGTTGATTTTTGCGGCGGAAAATCCCATTCCCAGTGCAAAACTAAAGAGAATGGCGTCCGGCGGCGAGACGGCCTCTTCGCTCACCGAACCGTCAAGATCTTTTCGACAAGCTGATAAATCTCCGCTAAAACATGGATATCAGCCATAGCCTGCCGGCAGCGCTTTGAATGACACTGTATTGTTATATGGCGCTCGTTGAACCTGCCTTCGCCGCTGCGCCGATCGCTGCTTTTTCGCTGTTCTTTGCGATGGAACCGCGCCGGGCGGCAGGAAAAGCGCGCTTCCCTATGACTGCGAAGAGCTCTCTTTTTGCCATGCGCGCATACAAAAGCACGATTCAGCAAAGACCGTGGTTCGAGACTTGCGGCGAACGGAAAAGCGCGGCTCTGCCCTTAGACGCACGCCGGCGCGCGTCTTGAGAGCATCGCTTCGATCGCCCCATACAGACCGCGGCACAAGAAAAAGCCGCCGCCACATGACGCGGCGACGGCTCTATGTTCTCTCAGACGATTTCGACGAAAACCGGCTTCTCGTTCTTGGCGGTGGCCGCCTTCACGACGGTGCGGATGGCCTTGGCGATGCGGCCCTGACGGCCGATGACCTTGCCCATGTCGTCCGGCGCGACGTGCAGCTCGTATACGGTGGATTCCGGGCCGTCCTTCTCGATAACCTCGACCTGATCGGGGTTTTCGACCAGCGACTGAGCGATGTACTTGATGAGTTCAAGCATAACTAAAAACCTCCAGCGGTTCTAATCTCGAAAGGATTAGAGCACGCCGCACTTCTTGAGCAGGCCGCGGCAGGTGTCGGACGGCTGAGCGCCCACGCCCAGCCAGTACTTGGCGCGCTCCTCGTCGATCTTCAGCTCGACCGGCTCGGAAATGGGGTTGTAGTAACCGATCTCCTCGATGGCGCGGCTGTCGCGGGCGTTGCGGCTGTCGGTGACGACGATGCGGTAGAAGGGCTCCTTCTTCATGCCCATTCTCTTCATGCGGATCTTGACCATGGTTTTGTTCCTCCCTGTTGTCGTTAAAGAATATTTGAATAAAGAATTTTCATTCTTGATTCTGCTGCTAAGGCCTTACATTCCCTTGAAGCCGGGGAAGCGCATGCGT
>CAKUAV010000065.1 GCA_934636425.1 uncultured Clostridia bacterium | reverse complement strand
CCCGCGCCCGCCCTGCACGCCGCCGGGTATGGTTGAAAATTCGAGAGGATTCGAAAACTCTCCGATGTTTTTTCGACAGTCTGCCCGCTCCTTCGGGCGGCATGCGGGCGAACGGGAGAGCAATTTTCCCCGCCGCCCCTCTCCACTTTTCACTCTGGGAAATGGGATTTTGCGCCGCCTTCAATCGACCCGCGCCCGCCCTGCACGCCGCCGGGTATGGTTGAAAATTCGAGAGGATTCGAAAACTCTCCGATGTTTTTTCGACAGTCTGCCCGCTCCTTCGGGCGGTATGCGGGCGAACGGGAGAGCAATCTCCCCCGCCACCCCTCTCCACTTTTCACTCTGGGAAATGGGATTTCCCGCCGCCTTCAATCGTCCCGCGCCCGCCCCGCACGCCGCCGGGTATGGTTGAAAACTCGAGAGGATTCGAAAACTCTCCGATGTTTTTTTCGACAGTCTGCCCGCTCCTTCGGGCGGCATGATTTCTACTTATTATAAGCGAGGTTTTCGTCTATGACCAACCGCGAGATTTTCGACATTGCGCTCAATCAGTCGGCCGTCGAGCTGCACTGCGCGCCGTCCGATCTGCTCTCGGGCAAAAACAAAATCGTCTATTCGCGCCGCGACGACCGCGCCCGCGCCTATCTGACGCTGCCCTTCGACTGCAATCTGGTCACATACGGCCACGGCGTCGTCGCCTCGACCCGCCCGCAGTACGCCGGCGCGGTTGAGGAGTATATCGGCCGCTACCGCCCCGAGCAGTGCTTCGAGACGCCGCAGCTACTGGTGCTCAACGAGGCGCTGCGCCCGCACGGGCTGTGCGTCTGCTTTATGGCCGAGTATTTCCTGCCCGATGTGGACGCGCTGCGCCCTCTGGACTGCCCCTATGAGATCCGCGCGCTCCAGCCGGACGATTTCGCCGCGCTCTATACCGAAAAGTGGGGCAACGCGCTGTGCGAAAAGCGGCGCAGGCTCGACCGGCTGTGTCTGGGCGCGTACGATCAGGGCGAGCTGATCGGCCTGGCCGGCGCGTCCGAGGACTGCCCCGCCATGTGGCAGATCGGCGTGGATGTGGACGGCGGCCATCGCGGAGAGGGCGTGGCCTCGGCGCTCACGTCGCGTCTGGCGCTTTGCGCCCTCGAGCGCGGCAAGGTTCCCTTCTACTGCGCGGCCTGGTCGAACGTCGCGTCCGTGCGCAACGCCATAAAATGCGGCTTTCGCCCCGCATGGGTGGAGCTGACCGCAAAGACTCAGGATTTCGTCGCGCCCATGCTGTGACGGAGGGGCCTTATGAAGCGCGTTTCGCTCTACATTCACATCCCCTTCTGCGTGCGCAAGTGCGCCTACTGCGACTTTACGTCCTTTCCGAACAGGCTCGACCGGATTCCGGATTACCTGAATCGCCTTGAGCGCGAGATGGACGAGGCCGCATCGCGCTTCGGGGCGCTTGAAATCGCCACGCTGTTCATCGGCGGCGGCACGCCCTCGCTGCTCGGCGGCGGCGACATGGCGCGCCTTATGGACGCGGCGGCGAAGCGCTTCTCCCTGTCGCCCGGCGCGGAGATCACCTGCGAGGCCAATCCCGGCACGCTGGATCCCGAAAAAATGCGCGCCTACAGATCGGCCGGAATCAATCGGCTGTCCATAGGCGTTCAGGCCTTTGACGACCGCCTGCTCAAATCGCTGGGGCGCATACACACCCGCGATGAGGCGATCCGCGCCGTGCTCATGGCGCAGGACGCGGGCTTTGACAATCTGAGCGTCGATCTCATGTACGCGCTGCCCTTTCAGACGCTTCAGGACTGGCAGGACACGCTAAAGACCGCGGTCGGTTTGCCGATCCGGCACATCTCCTGCTACAGCCTGATCGTGGAGGACGGCACGCCCATGAAGGCGCTGGTGGACGCGAAAAAGGCCGTTCTGCCCGACGAAGAGACCGCGGTCTGTATGCAGCACGCGGCGGCGGCCTTTCTGAAGGATTACGGCTTTGAGCGCTATGAAATCTCGAATTATGCACAGCGCGGCTATGAATCGCGCCACAACATGGTCTACTGGACGCGCGGCGACTATCTGGGGCTGGGCTGCGCGGCGCACTCGCTGATGAACGGCGCGCGCTTTGCGAATACCGCGTCGCTCGAGGATTATCTCGCCGGCAAGGCGGGAGAGCCGCCCGAGGCGCTGACCGAGCGGGACGTCTGCGAGGAGCGGGTCATGCTGGGGCTGCGCACGAAATACGGCGTGCCGGCGGAGATTCTGCCGAAAAGGGCGCTCGAGCGGCTGGTGCGCGGCGGGCTGATGGCCGTCGAAAACGGGCGCGCGCGCGTGACGCAGGCCGGAAGCGACGTGCTCAACGCGGTCATACTCGAGCTGATCTGAGCCGCTTCGGCGCGCCGTTTGAAAAAACGTTAAAATTATTTCACAATTCAGGGCGCTTTCGCGGCGTTGACGTCTTGGCAAACCGCGCGCGCTGTGGTATGATAATGACAATGTGAAAAACCGTCTTAACCATCGGAAGGAGAGATCGTTTCATGTCCGGTCTGTTTAACAGCTTCTATTACGGCAAAGCCGGCAAGGCGGATTTTACGCCCGACCAGCTGCCCAAAAACCGCGTCCAACTGTTCTTTTCCATGCTGCGCGTGCGCGTCAGCGGCCTGATTGGCCTGAATCTGCTCCAGATTCTCTTCTCGCTGCCCGCGATCGCCTGGACGATCATAAACGCCATGGTGCTGATCTACAGCTCCGGCGTCGATCCCGAGACCGGCGAAATCACCGACGCCGTGTCCGCCGGCATGATGAGCGGCAACATCATGTTCTATCTGCTGCTCATGATCCCCTGCCTGATGATCGCCTCCATCGGCCGCATGGGGCTGGCCATGCCGATGCGCAACTGGGCGCGCGACGAGCATTCCTTCGTCTGGAGCGACTTTAAGGACACCGTGAAGGCCAACTGGAAGACCGCGCTGGCGATAGGCTTCATCAACGGCGCGTCGCTGCTGCTGACCTATGTCGGCTTCACCTACTATTCCGCCATGACCGCGCAGTCCATGTTCTGGATTGTGCCGCAGGTGCTGATCGTCATGTTCTGCTGCATCTGGTGGATGTCCACAATGGTGCTCTACCCCATGGCCTTGACCTACGACATGAAGTTCCGCGTGCTGATTCAAAACAGCATCATCATGACGCTGGCGCGCCTGCCCTTCGCCTTTTTGTGCTGGGCGCCGATCACGTTCATTCCGCTGATCGTGGCCTATTTCGTGCCCAGCAACATCGTGCTGGTGGTTCTGGCGCTGTATTACATACTCTTCGGCTTTGCGCTGTATCAGTTCCTCGCCGCGTCCTATGCCAACGCCTGCTTCGATCGCTTCCTCAACCCGCGCATCGACGGCGCGGACGTGAACAAGGGTCTGCGCGATCCCGCCTACAACGACGAGGACGACACCGTCACCGACGAGGACATCAAGAACCTCTGACGCATATTTTCCGGAAGGCGGCGCACACTGTCCATGACACGCCATCGAAAGGATGCGATGAATCATGGCGCACAACGCGCTGCGTCCCATGAGCGACGCCGAACGCCTCAAATACAGAGCCGCCGAGCAGCTCGGCCTGACCGACCGCCTTCTGCAGGTCGGCTGGGCGGGACTGACCGCCGGCGAAACCGGAAAAATCGGAGGGATCGTCTCCCGTTGGCTGCGCGAAGGCCGCCTCTGAGCGCTTTCGCGCCGCGCCGCGCGACAACCATCTGCCTGCAACTGGGAGCGAGCTGCCCGTAGCCCGCTCCTTTTGCCTTTGTACGCGCCTTTTTCGCAAAAAGCAGACCGAGGTTTGTTCCTGCGCTTCCGCGCGGTTCTCGCCGGCCGTTTTGCGGCGGCTGAAGCGCGATTGCCGCGCCGAACGGCCGCATTCGAGACTTCGGTCTGTATTGTCCGTCGGCGGCATAAACGAAGCGCGGCGCGCGGCAATTTTTCCGGCGCTGCGCAGAGAATACAATCGCCGGCGGCAGAGGATTTTGCGGCGCGGCTTTCAGGAATCAGACTCCGGTCTGTATCGATTGAAGCAAAGCAGACTTCAGTCTGTCAGCTTGTCAAAAAGTCATTTTGACAAGCTGGTGGACAGGAGAGCAAGCTCCCCCGCCACTGCCACCCCTACCAGTTTTTGCTAAAAATCTTTCAGATTTCCGGACGCAAAACTGCAAGGAAACGATTTTCGCTCTGGAAAAGAAAATAAGATTTTCCGCCGCAAAAATCGTCCCGCGCCCGCCGTACACGCCGCCGGGCACGATTAAAAGCTCGAGAGAGCTCCGGCTCTCTCGAACTCTCCAAGTTTTTTTCGACAGTCTGGCAGACTTCAGTCTGTATCAACTTTTTTCACAGGAGAATTCCAATGTACGATGATTTTGCGGCCGTCTATGACGCGCTGATGGACGATTTCGACTATCCCGCATGGGCGCGCTACTATCTGTCCATCATAAAGGCGGCCGGATGTACGCCGCGCACGATGTGCGAATGCGGCTGCGGCACGGGCAGTCTGTCGGTGCATTTTGCGCGCGCGGGGCTGCGGCTGACCGCGTCCGATCTTTCAGAGGAAATGCTGCGGCTGGCGCAGGTCAAGGCGCGCGCGGCCGGCGTGTCCATCCCCTTCGTGCGGCAGGACATGCGCGCGCTGGAGCTCCCCCGCCCCGTGGACGCAATCGCGGCCTGCTGCGACGCGGTGAATTATCTGACCGACCGCGACAGCGTGCGCGCGTTTTTCGACGGCGCGTTCCGCTTCCTCAAAAGGGGCGGCGTGCTGGCCTTCGACGTGTCCAGCCGCGACAAGCTCGCGCGCATGGACGGCGCATTTTACGGAGAAGAGCGCGACAGCGTCGCCTATCTGTGGCAAAATAGTATGGATCCCGAAACGCGGGTGCTGTCGATGGATCTGACGTTTTTCGTGGAGACGGAAAGCGGGCTGTACCGGCGCTTTGAGGAGCATCAGCTTCAGCGCGCCCACAGCGTGGATGAGCTGACGGCCTGGCTGGGCGAAAGCGGCTTTTCCGATATCCGCGTCTACGGCGACAAAACCATGTCGCCGCCCGCCGAGCATGAGGCGCGCATACACTTCACCGCAAGGAAGGGCTGAAAAACGAACGCCGCATTGGCGGCTGCGCCCGCGTTCCGCCCGATCGCCTCTTCAGAGCGCGCCAAAGGGTATGGAGGCAAGCGCCTGCGGGCTTCCCGGTTCCGCTTTGAGCCCGACGCTCCGCCCAGCGCTTTTTCGAACACACTCTTACTAAAATTTTGACAGGAGTAAACGCTCATGACCGACAATACACTCAATATGGACGGCATGCTGCGCCTTTCGCTGATGGGCGGTCAGGCGCGCGCCTTCCTTTGCCAGAGCACGCGTCTCGTTCAGGACGCGCAGAATGTCCACAATCTCTCCCGCGTCGCCACCGCCGCGCTGGGCCGTCTGCTGACCGGCGCGTCCATGATGGGCGCCATGCTCAAGGACGAGCGCGACAGCCTGACCGCCTATATAAAGGGCGGCGGGCCGCTGGGCACCGTGCTGGCCGTGGCCAAGGCCGACGGCAGCGTCAAGGGCTATGTCGACAATCCCGATATTGAGCCGCCGCTGCGCCCCGACGGCAAGCTGGACGTGGGCGGCGCGGTCGGCAAAAACGGCCAGCTGACCGTCATAAAGGATCTGGGGCTGCGCGAGCCGTATGTGGGGCGCGTCAATCTGCGCTCCGGCGAGATCGGCGAGGATCTGGCGATGTACTTCACCGCGTCCGAGCAGACGCCCTCGCTGGTGTCGCTGGGCGTGCTGACCGGCAGGGAGGTCGTCGCGGCGGGCGGACTGATCATACAGGTCATGCCCGGCTGCTCTGAAGTCGCGCTCAAATCGATCGAAATGAGCGCGCCCATGTTCATGAACATCAGCAGGACATTCGCCGAATACGGCCTGAACGGCGCGCTCGAGCAGCTACTCAGTCATCTCGAGCCGGAAATCATCGGCACGCTGCATCCCGTCTATCGCTGCGACTGCAGCCGCGAGCGCTTTGAGCGCGGCCTGATCTCGCTGGGCGCGGACGAACTGACCGCGCTCATCAACGAGGATCACGGCGCGGAGCTGAACTGCCACTTCTGCAACTGCTCCTATCGCTTCACCGAGGAGCAGCTGCGCGCGCTGCTCGAGCAGGCCCGCAAAAAATAACGCCAGGCGCCCCTTTTGTCAGGAGGTTTTCATGCGCAATCCTTCGTCCAACGTCATGCCCTTCGACCAGAACGCCGAGTTCTTTGCCCGACGGGCGCTGAAAAAGCGGCAGGGCGGCCATTATCGCGAGGCCGTGTCTCTGCTCCTGCGCGCCGTGCAGGCCGAGCCCGATCAGGCCGAGCGCCTTATGGAGCTGGCCGAGGTCTACGGCGAAATGGGCTGTCCGCTGGAATCAAACCGCATTTTGGCCGATCTGCTCGCGCGCCCGAACCCCGATCCCGCAAGCTGGTTCGGCCTCGCGTGCAATCTGTACGCCATGGGCAACACGGCGGGCGCTCAGACCGCCGCGCTGCGCTACATGGACGCCGCGCCCGAGGGCGATTATTGCGAGGAGGCCTCGCAGCTCATCAGCGCGCTGCAGTACGCCGAGCACATGACCGAGCCCGCCGAGCGCCGCCTTTTGCGCTGCCACCGCCTGAACGGCCGCGCCGCCGCACTGATCAACGCCGATCAGCCCAAAAGCGCGCTGCCGCTGCTGGAAAAGAGCCTGACAATCAGCGACGTGCCCGCCACGCAGTCGCTGTACGCCTTTGCGCTGAGCGAGGCCGGCGAAACCGCACACGCGCTCACCGAGGTCAACACGCTTCTGCGCCGGCGCGGCCTGCAAACCGCCGACTGCCTGTATGCGCTCAAGGTACTCTCCGCCTGCGACGGCGCGCGCGCGCTCGATCTTGCCAGAGAGATTGAAAAGCGCCCGCTCGACGCGTACGAATCCCGGCTGCTGCTCGACACGCTGCTGCCCCTCAATGACGGCAATATCGAGCCGCTTCTCAAAAACGCGCTCGCCGATTCTCCGCACGACCGCCGGCTGTGGCTCGCCCGCGCGGCGCTCTCCTACAATGCGGGCAATGCCGAGGACGCGCTCGGCCTCTGGCGCGCGCTCATCGCCGTCAATCCCGCCGACGAGCTGGCCGCGCTCTATATCAAAGCGCTCGCGGACGGCCGCACGCCCGCACGCCCCATTCCGCTGACCGCCGCGCTCGCGCCCGATCTGGCCGAAGCCGCCAGAAAGAGCGTCGAGGCACGCACTGCCGACGACGTTTCACTGCGCTGGGCGCTCTTGAGCGGCGATCAATGCGCGCATACTGCCGTCAGGACGCTTCAGCATCGCGGCGATCAAAGCGCCGTCCGGCTGCTGCGCTGCGCGCTGATCGAGCCCGCCGTCCCCTGCGCGCTCAAGCTGCACGCCCTGGATGCGCTCGAGCGGCTCTCGGCGCCGCGCCCCTATCTGCTCGTAAGCCGCGCCGCGCTGAATGCGGACGCAGCCGACATGCGCGCCGAGGCCCCGCTGAACGCCTATATTCAGCGCGCGCTGCGCCGGCTTGTGCCGCTGGCCGGCGAGATCGACGAGCGGCTTGTGCCGCAGCTGATCCGCCTGTGGTCGAACGACGTTTCCCGAATGCCGCGCCGCGAAAGGGCGCTTCTCGGGCTGGGCGCGGCGGTGCTGATCGACTCCGCCCGCGCGCTGAATCTGCCCGACCCCACGCCGCTCGTCCGGCGCAGGCTCGGCCTGTCCGAACGCGCGCTGGAATACCATATGTCGCGACTTAAAAAAACCGATGAGGAAGGATGATATCCCATGAAGCTGATTGATTTTGACGCGCATTTCGGCAAGTACGCCGAGGGCTGGATCGCCGAAAACCGCTCGAAATACAAGAACATGGACGAGCTTGAGGAGCAGATCCCCGAATTGTATCTCAAATGGCTCAACACGAGCGCCGACTGGCTGGACGGCAAAACGCCCGGCGAGTATTTTGCGGCCTACACCGACGCGAATGAACTGGTCGATATGCTGCGCGCCTACAACGCCGGGAACGTCTCCATACCCGATCAGCTGCTGGAGCGCATCGTCGAGCTGGGCGATCAGTCGGTCGAGCCGCTGATGGCGCTGGCGCGCGAGCAGAAAACCCGCGCGCTCACCGTGACGGCGCTCAATCTGCTGATCGAAATCGGCGCGAAGGAGCCGCTCGAATTGTGTCTGGACGTCATTGAGCAGGCCGACGCGCAGAACGAGCTGACCGACGTGGCCGGCGAGCTGCTGACCAACCTGGGGCGCGAAGCCATTGAGCCGATCATCGTGCGCATGGACGGGGCCTCGAAGGCGGCGCAGGAGGCTTTTCTCGACGTTTTGTGCAACTTTCCGGGCGATGATCGCATCTATAATTATACGATCGACGCGTTCAAGCGCCGCTTCGACCGCCGCGCGCTGTACGCCTCCTATCTGGGCAAGCTGGGCGACGAGCGCGCCATCGAGACATTGAGAGGCGCGCTCGAGCTGAGCGACCTCAACTACCTCGATTACATCGAGATCGTCAACGCCATCGAGGCGCTGGGCGGCGAGGTGACCGAAACGCGCGAGTTCAGCGGCGATCCCTATTACGAATCTCTGAGGAAGATGCAATAACGCCTTTCTCGAACGCCAGGAGGAATGAACCATGAAATGCAGCGCCTGTGGCGAGGAAAACAGCCCGAACGCCAGATATTGTTCCTATTGCGGCGCAAAGCTGACGACCGCTCCCGCGCCGGAAGCCGTGATAAAGCAGCCCCCTGCGCCCGAAGCGCCCAGGGCCGTCTCGACCGCGCAGCCGCTCTCCGACAACCCCTATCAGCCGCGGCGCATGCCCACGATCTACGACAACGCCGCGCAGGCCGCCCATCCCGTCTCCATAGACGAGAACACCGCGCCCAAGCGCGCGCCCGTGTTCCTCTTTGACGACGAGAAGGAGGAGGAAGAGCTGAAGCGCCGCCGCGAGGCCGCACGGCGCGAGGCCGAAGAGGAGCGCCGCGAGCTGGCGCGCAAAAAGGCCGAGGATCCCTTCTATGGCGCGGAGGACGATGAGGATTACGACGACGAAGAGGACGAGGAGGAAGCCTCCCACCGCGGCCGCGTGATCACGGCGGTCATATCGATCGTCACGATTCTGCTTCTGTGCGTCGCGCTGTATGCGTTTATGTTCTACACATCGACGGGCAGCCGCCTGCGCGCCTATTACGGCGTGTCCGCGGACGCGGACGACTACGTCTATCTGGCCGACTGGCAGCTCGAGCAGGGCAACGCGGCCGACGCCGCCGAGTCCTACTACAACGCCTTCCGGCTCAGGCCCGACGATTACGCCTTTGTGCTGAAGATCGCCGGCGATTTTGAGGCCTGCCGCGCCTATGAACGCGCCGAGCAGACCTATATGTACCTCATCGAAAACTATCCCGATGCGGACGATCCCTATGACAATCTGATGGCGCTGCTCATCAAGGAGGGCAAAACCGACACATACAACGCGCTGATCGCCTATCGCGCCGAGCATCAGAGCGGCTATGTCGCCCCCGCGCAGGACAGCGCGCCCGCCGCGGTTCAGCCGCCCGTGCTGTCGCCCGAAGGCGGCCAGTTTACCGGCACGGTCAAGATCACGATTTCCGCCGCCGAGAACGCCGCCATCCATTTCACAGTGGACGGCAGCGACCCGACCGAAGCGTCTCCGCTCTACAGCGGCGCAATCACGCTCTATTCCGGCTCGTACACGCTCAAGGCCGTCGCCATTGAAAACGGTCAATCCAGTGAAATCGCCACGGCTTCCTACAGCGTTTCCTGAATGCGCCGCGCAGCCGCCTCATCGCGCGATGGGACGGCTGCTTTTATAATGCGCTTTCCGCGCGGGCGCGTATGGTGATACAATAGAGCCATGACGGAAGAGGAATGCATTTTCAATGGGCAGTTCTTCGCCTCGGAGGCGCCCGAGCTGATTGAAAAGAAGGAAAAGGCGCATCGGCTCAGTCAGGATTACAACAACCTCTATGAAGATCAGCCGGAGGAGCGCAGCCGCGTGCTGCACGAGCTGCTGGACGGCATCGGCGAGGGCACATGGATGCTCGGGCCGATTCACTTTCACTACGGCTGCCACACCCGCGCGGGCGAGGGCTGCTTTATGAACTTCAGCTTCGCCGTGCAGGACGACGCGCGCGTGACCATTGGCGATCATTGCAGCTTCGCTCCGAACGTCACGATCGTCACGCCGATGCACCCCATGCCGGGCAGCGAGCGCCGCGGCGTGGTCTTTTAAGGACGGCGAAACGCGCTTTCTGAGTGCGCCCAGTTCGCCGCCAATCAGCGCGGCAGCCGTCCGAAACGCGCGGATCTGACACGGCAGTCTGCGCCGGCGAGTCTCCCGCGCCGCGTCCTTCAGCAGAGTCGCATCGTTCAGCGTCGGCAGAACCCGAGAGACCACATTGAAATCAACGCCATCACATTATTGTTTCTGCGACGATTCCA
Organism: uncultured Clostridia bacterium; assembly: GCA_934636425.1. GTDB lineage: Bacteria > Bacillota > Clostridia > Christensenellales > Aristaeellaceae > Firm-10. The sequence goes on along the minus strand of CAKUAV010000065.1, from coordinate 5,554 downwards.
GCACATTTTCAGTGCCGGTGTAACGCTTTTGCGAATATTGCCTCTTATGCGCGTTTCGTGTATATATTGCATCGTTCATGCGGTATTTTGGCATATTTTCAGGTTTACTGAGCATATAGGCGTTCTTCACAGCAAATTACGGCGCGCCTCTTCTCCCCCGCTCGGCGCGTTTTCGCCGCGCAAAGATTGACATCGAAGGAAAAACGCCGTTCCACGCAATCCCGATTCGAGCCGTCAAAGGATCGCCCAGCAGCCTTTCGTGAAAACAAAATGCAAATGCTCAGCGCCGTATTCCCAGCTTTTGCCTTCAGATTATGCCGCTTATCTGCGGCGCATTCGTTGGGCGGCTTGCGTCTCGGTTTGCAAAAAAAAGGCCGCTGCGGGTTTGAATCTTCCGCAACGGCTCCTTTGAGGCATTCGGTTATTTCCTGACGCGCTTTCTGCGCATGCTCGCGTTGCCCACATGAACGCCGCGCAGAATTTGAGAAAGCCTGTCCAGCTTCTGCGCATCCGCTTCCGCGTCGTCGGCGAGCGCGCCCAGCGACGCGGCGGCTGATATATGGTTCGCACGCGCCGCTTTCGCCTCGTCGGTCTTTGCGCACAGCCCGATCGCCGCCGCCTTGAGCGCCTCGCCCGCGTCGGTCAGATGGCGCACGCGGTTGTACTGCTTCATCATGACGAACATGCCGACCGACACAATCGCGCCCTCGAATATCATCATGCCGCCCCACATGAGCATGACGATTGTCAGCGTCATGCCGCAGAACAGGCTGGCCGTGCTTATGCCGATCAATTCGCCCTCATTGCGCCGCCTGATATGCGCCTTTTCAGCCTCGCGCGCCAGTGCGTCGCCATAGGCGCGGAGCTGATCCTCCTTGCGGCGCGCCTTGTCATAGCTCTTCTGTGCGAGCGAGGCGGGATTGACTGTCTCCTGCCCGTCGAAGGCATAGGCGAGCGCGGCCTTATCGGAGGCGGACAGCGCGTTTTTGCCCACGCGCGTCAGGATCAGCGCGCCCGATTCGTCCTCGTCGATGCGCACATTGCCCCGCGCCGCCATATCGGCCAGAGAGCCGACCAGCACATCGCTGTCGGCGGCCTCCCCCACGACAAAGCCGGCCATCGCCGCCGGATAGCGATCCAGCAGCGTCCAGTCGGGCGCGGGGAGCTTTCTGGCCGTCACGCCGTACTTTTTGATCTCCCAGGCCAGCAGCAGCGCGAATATGATCAGATACGCCGCGCCCAGCGCGCGCTTGATCAGCCTGACCGCGTTTGTGTTTCTGGTCTCTTCCTCCTGAATGCGCGTCTTTTCGGAAACGACGTCCGCGCGCACGCGCCTGCCGGTCGACGCGGCCTCCCCCAGCCACTGCGCCGGGAAGAGCAGCTGCGCCGAAACGCCCGCGCCTGCCGCCAGATCGGTCGGGCCGAACGATATGACGTTGTACTGCGTGCGCACATCGCCGGCATAATCGCGCGGATAGACCAGTATCTCGCCGTTTTCCTCGGGGAGCGTCACGATGAGAGTGGCGTTCTGATAGAGCACCGCGTGATTGGCGGAGATGAGCGCGCGGTCGATCATGCCCGTGTCGTCATGGCGAACGGCATAGTCGCTCAGCGTATAGGCGCAGGCAAATGTGCGCCAGTCGTTGTCGCCCGGCGCATTCAGCGTGATGAGCCAGCCCTTTTCGTCGGCCGTCAGCGTCCGCGCCTCGCGATCCAGCAGCTCGCCGTCCGCCCAGGCCTCGACGTTCTCCGGCTCATCGGCATTGTCCACAAAGAACGCATAGCCCTCGTAGGCGCGGGGACAGCTGTAAATGATTTCCTCGCGGATGCGGGCGCTGCCGTCTGCGCGCACATCGATATACATGGCGTAATTGCTGATTTCATAGTCCACAGCTTCCTCAGCGCCCGCCGTCAGACCGCACAGCAGCATGAGCAGAACCGCCAGCACCCACGCCTTCACACTTTTGATCGTCATCCCCTCAATCCTCCACCAGTTCAAACCGCCATGTCTGTGCGACCGACGGATATTTTTCACGATCGACCGGCCCGGCGAACATATCGTAGGGGCGCGCATACACGCCGCCGTCGCCGTACAGCGCCCGATAGACGACCAGCCTTTCGCCCGTCTCGGAGTGCGCCGCAATGGCGATCACCTCGTAGAGCCTGTTTTTGAAATGGCGATATCGCCGCCCGGGCAGAATTTCCCTCTCCATCATGCCGCGCCCTCCCTGACAAATTCCTGACATTCATTATACGCCGATTTTGTTCACTTTTCCAGCGTTTCGGCGCGATTAACACGTTTTTTCCGACATTGGGGCGCGCGGCATATTTTAACGAACGAAAATGGCCTTTTCCCTCTTGACATTCGTCGGCAATCCATGTATTATAGAGAAAATTTCAAAAGCAATGACGAAGAGGATCGAGAACGGACGCTTTCAGAGAGCCGGCGGGCGGTGCGAGGCGGCAGCGGATGTTTTCAAGGGTCTATGGCTTCCGAGCTGAAGGTCTGAGGCGCGCGCTTAGGGTCTTCCGTATGGCTGCGTGAAAGCACAAGGGCTTGATAGAGCCTGATGAGGGGCGTTTTTTGAGAAACGCAATTTGAGTGGTACCGCGGGTGAACAGCCCGTCTCAAAGAAAGCAAATCTTTGAGGCGGGCTTTTTGTTTTCCCCGCAAACGGCCATGACACGACAGGGAGGGCATCATCATGAGCGATTACAGAATCGAAACCAAGTGCGTCCAGAGCGGCTATGCGCCCGAAAACGGCCAGCCGCGCCAGATCCCCATCATCCAGAGCACGACGTTCAAATACGCCACCGGCGAGGCCATGGGCCAGCTGTTCGATCTGGAGGCCTCGGGCTATTTCTACTCCCGCCTGCAAAATCCGACCTGCGATCACGTCGCGGCCAAGATCTGCGACATGGAGGGCGGTTCCGCCGCCATGCTGACCGCCTCCGGACAGGCCGCGAACTTCTACGCCGTGTTCAACATCGCCAACTGCGGCGATCACGTCGTATCCTGCTCGGCGATCTACGGCGGCACATACAATCTCTTCGCCGTGACGATGAAGAAGATGGGCGTCGACTTCACATTCGTCGCCCCCGACTGCACCGACGAGGAGCTGGAGGCCGCCTTCAGACCCAACACAAAGGCCGTTTTCGGCGAGACGATCTCAAATCCCTCGCTGACCGTGCTGGACATAGAGCGCTTCGCCAAGGCCGCCCATGCGCACGGCGTGCCGCTGATTGTGGACAACACGTTCGCCACGCCGGTCAACTGCCGCCCGTTCGAGTGGGGCGCGGACATCGTGACCCACTCCACCACAAAGTACATGGACGGCCACGGCGCGGCCCTGGGCGGCTGCATCGTCGATTCGGGCAAATTTGACTGGCTGGCGCACGCCGAAAAGTTCCCCGGCCTGTGTACGCCCGACGACAGCTATCACGGCATCACCTACGCCGAAAAGTTCGGCCGGGGCGGCGCGTACATCACCAAGGCCACGGCGCAGCTCATGCGCGATTTCGGCTCCACGCCCGCGCCGCAGAGCGCATTTCTGCTCAACCTCGGCCTTGAGAGCCTGCACGTGCGCATGGCGCGGCACTGCGAGAACGCGCTCGCCGTCGCCCGCTTCCTCGAGAGCCACGAAAAGATCGGCTGGGTGAACTACGCCGGCCTTGAATCCAGCCCCTATCACAAGCTGGCCGCCAAGTATATGCCGAATGGAACCTGCGGCGTGGTCAGCTTCGGCATCAGGGGCGGGCGCGGCGCCGCCAGCCGCTTCATGGCCAATCTGAAGCTGGCCGCCATAGAGACGCACGTCGCCGACGCGCGCACCTGCTGCCTGCACCCCGCCAGCACCACCCACCGCCAGATGAGCGACAGAGAGCTGATCGCGGCGGGCGTGCCGGGCGATCTGGTGCGCTTCTCCTGCGGGCTGGAGAGCAGCGACGATCTGATCGCCGACATCGCCCAGGCACTCGAGCGCATCTGAACACTGATCGGAGGAACGCCCCATGCCCATCAAAATCCCGAACGCGCTGCCGGCCACAAAGACGCTGAACGACGAGAACATATTCGTCATGACCGAAACGCGCGCCATGACGCAGGACATCCGGCCGCTGCACATACTTTTGCTCAATCTGATGCCGACGAAGATCGACACGGAGACCCAGCTCTCGCGCCTTTTGGGCAACACGCCGCTTCAGGTGGAGCTGACGCTGGCGCGGGTCGGCTCGCACGAGTCGAAAAACACGCCCGAGGAGCATATGCTCGCCTTCTACAAGAACTTTGGCGACATTGCGCACCTCAATTTCGACGGCATGATCATCACCGGCGCGCCGGTCGAGCACCTGCCCTTCGAGAAAGTGGACTACTGGGACGAGCTGCGCCGCATCATGGACTGGAGCAAGACGCACGTCCACAGCACGTTCCACATCTGCTGGGGCGCGCAGGCGGCGCTCTATCACCATTTCGGCATTGAGAAGCGGCCTCTGCCCGAGAAGATGTTCGGCGTATTCCCGCACCGTGTGGAATACAAGCGCTCCATACTCTTCCGCGGCTTTGACGACGTGTTCATGGCGCCGCACTCGCGCCACACCACGATCGAGCGCGCCGACATTGAAAATGTGAGCGCGCTGCGCATACTCGCCTCCTCCGACGAGGCGGGCGTGTACGCCGTCTCCACCGAAAACGGGCGGCAGATATTCATCACCGGCCACTCGGAATACGACCCGCTGACGCTCGAGCGCGAATACAGGCGCGACGTTCAGGCGGGCAAGCCCATTGCCGTGCCGAAAAACTACTATCCCGGCGACGATCCGTCGCAGCCGCCCATCGTCTCCTGGCGCGCGCACGCCAATCTGATCTATTCCAACTGGCTGAACTATTTCGTCTATCAGACCACGCCCTACGATCTGGATTCCAGACGCTGAACGAAAAGAGCGCCCCGCGCCGCGTTTCAATACGCACGGCGCGGGGCGTTTTTCGTTTTATGATCGGCTCAAAGATCGTCCTCGGCGCGCTCGATAGAATTTCGGGCGCTGAAGCCCTCGGGATAGCGCGCCTTCAGCTTGTCCAGATTGGCGCGCAGTATGTCCTCCAGCGGAATGTCCAGCGCCGTGGCCGCCTCCGCCAGATACCACGCGACGTCGCCCAGCTCCTTCGCCAGACGCGCCCGATCCAGCTCATGCCCCTGCGCGAGCCACTTCTTCACCACGTCGATGGCCTCGCCCGATTCGCCGCACAGCCCCATGACGCTGTTGATCAATACGTCCCTTTTGTCAAGCGCCGGATTGAGCGTGGTCATCGCCAGACGCTGATAGTCGTTGATCTCCATCGCAGTCCCTCCTCAGCGTATGATCGCCCGCCAGCCGCCGTACTCTTTGACATACTGAAATTCGCACGGGCTTTCCGCGTTCATCATGTCTATGAGTTTTTTCAGATCGTCCACCGCGCCGATCGAATCGATGCGGTCGTATTCGACCCACTCCATGCGCCCCTCGTCCGAGGAAATCAACTCGCCTTCGTATTTTTCCGCCTTGAAGAGAAAGACGATGT
>CAKUAV010000064.1 GCA_934636425.1 uncultured Clostridia bacterium | reverse complement strand
CGACTCTTCGCCGCTTGGGGGCGGCTCGAGTCTGGACGTTTGAGCGTGTAGATAGCATCGCTATACAGCACGACCCGCCCGGCCATAAATTAGAGCCGGGCGGGTCTACCCGTGTACCCGGGTGACGGCGCGTATACGCACCAACACAGCCCCGCCGCAGCGTGAAGAGAGTCCAGAGAGTCGAAGACTCTTTGGCGCAGTCTGGGGCGCGCAGCCCCAGCGTACTCCCCGCGGAAAGCATAACAGTACCAATGCGGCTGCGCAAAGACGCACAAAGGCCGCGCCGCCAGACCCGTTCTCCGTTCTCCGTTCCCCGTTCTCCGTCCCCAGCGTCCTCGGTACCCCGTCGAGATCGCCACAAATAAACAGCCAAACCCGAAGTGAACCCACAAAGGCAGATAACCGAAGAGCGCTGCGAGAACGCACGAATGGCGATCTCGACCCGGCGGAATAGGAACGCAAGATACCGCAAGCCGTCTCTTTTTTCCTGACAAAGGAAAAAAGACAGGCGTGAACTGAGACAAGAAGCCGCGACAGGAACGCATCGCCGTGCGCCGAGAGCAAATCGCCGTGACAGGAACGCCGCGCCGGACGCGCTCATCCTCGCACCCGAATTCCCCATTACCCCCGCCGTTCCCCGCGCGCACAAACGCCCCGGCCGGCGCTAAAACCGGCCAAACGCAACATCACGCCGGCGCACAATTCACCAGCCTGCAATTCGAACTCAGGCATCTTCGCGTCAGCGCGGAAAACGGCGGGATCAGCCGAAAATTGCGCAAAACCCGCCTCCCAAAACATACGCTTTGAGAGGCGGGTTTCCGTTTATCTATGCTCCGTTTGCCGCCCCAAAAGACGGCGGCGTAAGCGCCCTTACAGCGCCAGCAGATACGGCTTGTAGCTCTCGGCGACGAACTCGATGCGGCCGTCCTTTGCCTCGTACACCTCGCCGGTCAGCACGTTTTCGACGCGCGGCCTGTCGGTGCGCACGCGCACGCTCCGGCTCTGCGTGCTGAGGTTGGACAATACGCCCAGATTGCGCGCGCCGCTGTACACGCTCAGATACGCGTCCTCCGTCTCGCACGCGGCGACGTCGTTCTTCTCCCAGTAGGGCAGCCACGCCGCGTCGTCTGCGCCGAATTCGTCGAAGGCGCGCCAGATCTTTTCGATGTAGTCCAGATCGACCGCCATGCTCTCGGCGGTCGGCGCGCCGATCTGACGCGGGCGCGGAATCACGTCGTGAATCAGCGTGAGCGCACACAGCTTCTCGATCGTCCAGCCGATTTCCGGATTGGTGTAGGCGATGAACTGATCGATCAGGCCGAGGTTCTTGCCCATGTATTCGGCGCGGAAGGCCGGCAGGCTCAGGAACGAAGTCAGTCCGCGCCCCTCGGTGATCGATTTGATCAGCGCGCCCTGTATGTTCTCGCCGTCATAATAGCTGTCGCAGTAGGCCAGCGTCGGGGCGATGCAGCAGGAGCTCTGATGCGTGTCGATCAGCCCGCCGCGCTCGTGCACGGCCTCGTAGAGCTTCCTCACATGATCGCGCACGGCAAAGAGCGGGAACGTCGCGTGGCGCTTGCCGTTTCTGTCGGTGTAGCCGCAGCCGTGGCGCTCGTTGGCGCACTCCCACGGCACGAACGTGCCGTCGGTGTAAATGCCGTCCACGCCGTACTCGTCCATTATGAATTTCACGCGCTCGATCATGTCGGCGCTGTAGCCGCCGCGATAGCACACCATGAACGCGCGCTGATCGGGCTTGCGCTGCCAGCCGCCGGTAAAGTGCCCGTTCGGCGTGCGGATGAGATAGTCCTTCGACTTTTCAAACCACGTCGGCGCGAGCGTCGAAAACTCGTAGCCGAAATAGAGCATTGTCCTGATGCCGTGCTTATGGCAGTCTTCGATCAGCCGCCTGAAGCGCTCCGGATCCTCGATCAGGCCGTAATTCTGCGCGCGGCTGCTCGATTCGTGGAATATGATCCACTTCACGCCGCCCTTTTCCAGCCGCTCCAGCGCGCCGGGCATCTCGTTCAGGTAGGCCGGCGCGGCCTTCGCGCCGTGCGCGTCGTTGATGTACATATTGCCGAAGGCGTGGAACGCGCGCCAGTCGCGCCTGTGCGCGGGCGTGACCGGCTTCACCGGCGTGGCCATCAGGCCGATGCGGTAGTCGATGGGATCGAGCGCTTCCTTCCACGCGTCAACGCGCCCCTGCCACGCCTCGGGCATATGGTCGAGCAGATGGATGCGCAGTATCACCTCGTCGCCGCCGGGAATAAACTCGCACACGCTGCCGTCCGCCTCGATGAACTCGTCGCTCTCCATGCTCACGCCCAGCCCGCGGAATTCGTCGCCCAGCCACAGATACGGCTTGAACGCGAAGGCCGCGCCGTTTTCGGGCAGCGCGTCGGCGTTGACCACATTGGCGTCGGGAATGATGCTGTTGGCGGCGTTCGGCCAGTAGTGATAGAGCGCGGCGAAGCGCTTCTTCATCGGAATGTCGATGTACAGCTTGTCAAGCCGCGGCGCGTTGTCGCCGTTTTTCGAGAACGACCAGAACGGAATCACTGAAAAGCAGATCTCGATAAAGCCGTCGAAATCGCAGGTCATGCGCCCGTCGATCACCGTGTTGCCCATGCGCGAGGCCAGCTGGAACACGACCCGCTCGTCGCTCTTTTCCAGCTCGAAGTAGCTCGCCTCGCTCACACGGCGCTCAACCGCGCCCGCATAGCGCCCGACCAGCTCTATGGGACGCGCGAGCAGCTCCTCGCCGCCCACCGCCACGCCGGTCGGAAACACGCTCTCCTCAAAGCGATACGTTCGATTCCACACGCCGATTTCGGCCTTCTCCGGCTGAATATCGGCCCTCACGGGTTCCCAGGCAGAAAATACGTCCTTCATGGTGATTTTCCCTCCCGATTCTGTCGAGGCGCGCCTTCGCTCAGGCGCTGTTCGTAAATGCGCGTCCAGTTTCCGCCCCCGGGCAATGCGCCATTTTTGCGGCGGCTCTTTTCGCCCGCCCCAAAACGTGCTATAATGAGGACATCACGTTGACGGGAGGACGAGCCATGTTCACCGATACCGATCGCGCCATGATGGCGCTGGCGCTCGACGAGGCGCGGCAGGCGCTCATCGAGGGCGAAATTCCCGTCGGCGCTGTGATCGCGCGCGGCGGCGCAGTGATTGCCCGCGCCCGCAACACCCGCGAGCGCACGCTCGACCCCAGCGGCCACGCCGAAATGAACGCGCTGCGGCTGGCGGCGCGCCGGACGGGCGGCTGGCGGCTGAGCGGCTGCACGCTCTATGTCACGCTCGAGCCCTGCTGCATGTGCGCGGGCGCAATCGGCCAGGCGCGCCTTGACCGCGTCATTTTCGGCGCATACGACGCGCAGGCCGGCTGCTGCGGCAGCGTCTACCGGCTGACCGAGGATCCGGCGTTTTCGTGGTATGTGCCGTCCGACGGCGGACTGATGGCCGACGCATGCGCCGCGCTCATCCGCGAGGCGCTGAAGCCCCGCCGCGCCCTTATTCTACCAACAATCCCGGAAAAAAGCAATCCCGACGCGGACATTTGAGGCGCTAAATTTGCGCCGCCGCTCGGGCGTACGTCCCAAAGCGCGAGTCGCCCGCCTTCTCGAATGGCCTTGCGCCGCTGAGTTGGGGACGGGCGTTTTTGCGATCACGCTCAGGCGCGCGTCCCAAAGCGCGATTCGCCCGCCGCATTCCCGCTGAGTGCGGCGCTCGAATCCCCCGCCTTCTCGAATGGCCTTGCGCCGCTGAGTTAGGGACGGGCGTTTTTACGATCACGCTCGGGCGCACGTCCCAAAGCGCGAGCCGCCCGCCGCATTTCCTCTGAGTGCGTTGCTTTGATCCCCCACCTTCCCGAATGGTCTTGCGCCGCGATTCAGCGCGGAAAGCCGCGGCTTTTGCAGCGCTGAGTCGGATCGGGCGTTTTTGCGATCACGCTCAGGCGCGCGTCCCAAAGCGCGAGTCGCCCGCCGCATTTCCTCTGAGTGCGGCGCTCGAATCCCCCGCCCTCTCGAATGGCCTTGCGCCGCGATTCAGCGCGGAAAGTCGCGGCTTTTGCAGCGCTGAGTCGGATCGGGCGTTTTTGCGATCACGCTCTGAAAACGCGCTCAGTCGTCCGGCGCTTTGACCGCGTCATACAACAGCCTGCCTCGCCCGCTTTGCCGGCGCCGGGCAGGTTTTGCGTCCGTTCGGGCGCGCGTATGGTGTAAAAAATCGCGCGTTCACTGCGCTCAATTTCACAATGAAGGAAGTTGCGGTGGAAGTTGTGAAGGAAGTCTTGGAGGAAGTCCTGAAGGAAGTCCTGAAGGAAGTCCCGGTGGAAGTCCCGACGTATGTTTGAGCCAAAAAGCGCCGTTTTAGGCAGTTTCTTCTATATTATATAAAACCAAACCAAATCAAACCAAACTAAACCAAACCAAACCAAACAGATGAGGATATATATCCTACAATAGAGGAGGGAGCGCGCTGCAAGTGATGGGAATGGCCATGAGAGGGAGAGAGACAGAGAGAAACTGTGGGGAGGGAGACATCCGGCTCCGATGAGCGGAGGCCGCGCTGCGGCGGGGTTGTGCGCCGTTGCTTTTGTGGTCGGCTCGCTGCTGTCGCTGCGGCTTGGGCGGGGCGGTTGGCGCGTGGTTTATGTCCGACGTTGCGGTTCTGGCGGGGCGTTTTGCTTTCGGCGCACGTCCAGCGTTGCGGTTCTGTTGTGGCGATTAGCACTCGGTTCACATCCGGCGTTACGGCTCTGGCGCGGTGTGCGGCGCGCGGTTCACGTCCAGCGTTGCGGCTTGGACGCGGCGGTTGGCGCTCAGTTCACATCCGGTGGTGCGGCTCTGGTGCGGTGTGCGGCGCGCGATTCACGCTCGGTGTTGCGGTTCTGTTGTGGCGATTGGCGCTCGATTCACATCCGGCATTGCGGCTCTGGCGGGGCGTTTTGCTTTCGGCACACGTCTGGTGTTGCGGCTCTGGCGGGGCGATTTGTCCTCGGTTCACGCCTGCTGTTTGACGCATTGCGCCAAACAGGACGGCTTGCGATATCTTGCGTTCCTGTTCCGCCGGGTCGAGATCGCCATTCGTGCGTTCTCGCGGTGTCGGTGCGGTTATCTGCCTTTGTGGGTTCACTTCGGGCTTGTACGTTTCTTTGTGGCGATCTCGACGGGTTACCGGAGTACGGGAGAACGGGGGAACGGGAGGACGGGGCTACGGGGCTGGCGGCGCGGCCTTTGTGCGCTTTTGCGCAAGCACATCGGCTTTGCAATTCTTTCCGCGGGGAGTACGTTGGGGCTGCGCGCCCCAAACCTGCGCCAAAGAGTCTTCGACTCTCTGGACTCTCTTCACGCTGCGGCGGGGTTATGTTGGTACAAATACCCATCCCTACAAAAAGCGCAAGCGCCCCAATCAGCGCACCCACGCTTGCAAAACCCGGGTACACGGGTAGACCCGCCCGGCTCTAATTTATGGCCGGGCGGGTCGTGCTGTATAGCGATGCTATCTACACGCTCAAACGTCCAGACTCGAGCCGCCCCCAAGCGGCGCGGAGTCGGGTTGACACGCGCGGAGCGGTGTGGAAGCCGCACTGCGGCTGGTCGGGCGGGTCGGGCTGTATAGCGATCATATCAACACGCACAATCGGAGACCTGCCTGACTCTGACCTATGGTCAGGCAGGTCGTGTATCATTGCGCGGCAGCAAGTGGAAGCCGGCACTGCCGGCCGCCCCCAAGCGGCGAAGAGTCGGGTTGCGTGCGCGGAGCGGTGTGGAGACCGCACTGCGGCTGGTCGGGCGGGTCGGGCTGTATTGAGATATTACCTATACGCTCTATCGAAGACTTGCCAAACTCCAATCTATGGTTTGGCAAGTCGTGTTGCATTGCGCGGCAGCAAGCGTCAGCGGGCACTGCCCGCCGCCTCGAACACATTCTTCAGGAACTGGCCGGTATAGCTGTGCTCGGCCTGCGCGATCTGCTCGGGCGTGCCCTCGGCGATCACAGTGCCGCCCGCGTCGCCGCCCTCCGGGCCCATGTCGATGATCCAGTCGGCGATCTTGATCACGTCCAGATTGTGCTCGATCACCACCAGCGTGTTGCCCGCGTCGGCCAGCGACTGGAGAATCGTGTTGAGCCGCGCCACATCCTCCATGTGAAGGCCGGTCGTCGGCTCGTCGAGCACATAGACCGTGCGGCCGGTCGCGCGGCGCGACAGCTCTGTGGCCAGCTTCACGCGCTGCGCCTCGCCGCCCGAGAGCTGCGTGGACGGCTGACCCAGCTTCACATAGCCCAGCCCCACGTCCACCAGCGTCTGCAGCTTGCCCGCGATGCGCGGCAGCGGCGCGAAGAAGGCGAGCGCTTCCTCGCAGGTCATGTCCAGCACCTCGCTGATGTTCTTGCCCTTGTAGCGCACCTCGAGCGTCTCGCGGTTGTAGCGCCGCCCCTTGCACACGTCGCAGGGCACATACACGTCGGGCAGAAAGTGCATCTCGATCTTGACGATACCGTCGCCGCCGCAGGCCTCGCAGCGTCCGCCCTTGGTATTGAAGCTGAAGCGGCCGCTCTTGTAGCCGTGCGCGCGCGCGTCGCTCGTGGCGGCGAACACCTCGCGGATGAGATCGAATACGCCGGTGTAGGTGGCGGGATTCGAGCGCGGCGTGCGGCCGATGGGGGTCTGATCGATGGCGATGATCTTGTCCAGCTGCTCCGTGCCGTCTATGCCGTCGTGTTCCAGCGCGCGCTCCTTCGAGCGGTTGAGCCGCTTCGACAGCTCGCGGTAGAGTATGCCGTTCACCAGCGAGCTCTTGCCCGAGCCGGACACGCCGGTCACACAGGTGATCACGCCCAGCGGGAAGCGCACGTCTATGTTCTTGAGGTTGTGCGCCCGCGCGCCGCGCACAGTGATAAAGCCGGTCGGCGAGCGCCGCATCGCGGGCAGCGGCACGCGCCGTTTGCCCGAAAGATACTGACCGGTGAGCGAGGCGGGATTGGCCATGACCTCCTCGGGCGTGCCCGCGGCCACGATCTCGCCGCCGTGGCTGCCCGCGCCCGGCCCCACGTCCACCAGATAGTCGGCGCTGAGCATGGTCTCCGCGTCGTGCTCCACGACGATCAGCGTGTTGCCCAGATCGCGCAGCTTTTTGAGCGTGCCCAGGAGCTTTTCGTTGTCGCGCTGATGCAGGCCTATGCTCGGCTCGTCGAGTATGTAGAGCACGCCGGTCAGCGCCGAGCCAATCTGCGTCGCCAGCCGGATGCGCTGCGCCTCGCCGCCCGAGAGCGTCGCCGCCCCGCGCGAAAGCGTCAGATAGCCCAGCCCCACGTCCTGCAGAAAGCCCAGCCGCGCATCGATCTCGCGCAGTATCTGCCGCGCGATGAACGCCTGCTTTTCGCCCAGCTTCAGCTGAGAGAAGAACGCGCGGCTCTTCACCACCGGCATATCGCTCACCTCGGCGATGGACCTGCCGCCCACCGTCACGGCCAGCGCCTCGCGCCTGAGCCGCTTCCCGCCGCAGTCCGGGCAGGGCGACTCGCTCATATACGCGCCCAGCTCGTCCTTCATCATCGAGGAGTTCGTCTCGCGGAATCGGCGCTCGAGGTTCGGAATAATCCCCTCGAACGGCGATGTGAACGTGCCCCTGCGCCCGCTGTCGTTCTCGTATTCGACGGTCAGCTTTTTGCCCCTGGTGCCATAGAGCACCGCGTCCAGCTGCTCCTTCGTGAGCCGCTCCACCGGCGTATCGAGCGAGAAGCCGTATTCCTTCGCCACGGCGGCCAGATACGCGCGCGCCATGCCGCTGCCATTGTCGCCCGAGCGCCAGCCGCTCACCGACAGCGCGCCTTCGTTGAACGACTTCGCGCGGTCGGGAATCACCGTGTCAGGATCCACGCCCACGACCGCGCCCAGACCCGTGCAGGTCGGACACGCGCCGTAGGGATTGTTGAACGAGAACATCCGCGGCGACAGCTCCTCAAGGCTCACGCCGCAGTCCGGACAGGCGTAGTTCTGCGAAAACAGCATATCCTCTCCGTCCATGGGCGCGACGATCGCCAGCCCGCCGGCCAGCCTCAGCGCCGTCTCGAGCGAATCGGTCAAACGCTGCTGTATGTCGCCGCGCACGATCAGCCGGTCGACCACCACGTCGATTGTGTGCTTTTTGTTCTTGTCCAGCGCGATCTCCTCGCCGATTTCGTAGATGCTGCCGTCCACGCGCACGCGCACAAAGCCCTGCCGACCCATGTCCTCGATCAATTTGACATACTCGCCCTTGCGGCCGCGCACCACCGGCGCCATGACCATGACGCGCGTGCGCTCGGGCAGCGTCAGCACCTGATCGACGATCTGATCGACCGTCTGGCGGCTGATCTCGCGCCCGCAGACGGGGCAGTGCGGCGTGCCGGCGCGCGCATAGAGCAGGCGCAGGTAGTCGTGTATCTCGGTCACCGTGCCCACAGTCGAGCGCGGATTGCGGGAGGTCGTCTTCTGGTCGATCGAGATCGCGGGGCTGAGGCCCTCGATGGAGTCCACGTCCGGCTTGTCCATCTGTCCCAGAAACTGCCGCGCGTACGACGAGAGCGACTCCACATAGCGCCGCTGCCCCTCGGCATAGAGCGTGTCGAACGCCAGCGAGCTCTTGCCCGAGCCGGACAGGCCGGTCATGACGGTCAGCTTGTCGCGCGGTATGACCAGATCGACGTTTTTGAGATTGTGGACGCGCGCGCCCCGAATGATGATTTGACTGTTCATGCTCTGTCTCCGTTTTGCGGCTTCCCGCCGCCCGTTTTCTTTAAGGCGATACCACACAACTCGGCGGCGCATCAGGCGATGTCTTTCCCGCCATCTGCGGCATGCAAATTTCTCGATTTACCTCCAGTAAACCTTCGAAATCTGCATTTGCATCTGACGAAAAATCCATTCGCCGGCCGACCACCTCGTTTGTGCGGTGTCGCCTTAACTGTGCGCCGCATCGGTCGCATGGCCGCTCATTTTTTGCAAGATCAGCGCCGGCTGTTTCGCCGCGCAAGCCAAGTATGCGCCATAAACCGGCGCAAAATCTATTGCTTCACTCTGAAAAGCTGACAGCCTCGGCTCATGAAGCCGCTTTCGCCGCATCACCCGCGCCGCAAGGCGCCTCCGCTCCGTCCAGCCGCAGCCAGCGCCATAAAGCCCCCTGCGTTCCCGCATGGCGTTCAGCGCGCCAGTCGGAAGCGCGCCAACCGTGCTCTACCGCTTCCCCCGCTGCTTTCTGCGGCTGCGGCGCGATTTTTCGCCGTCGGCGCGCGGCGCTTCGCCCCTGAGCGCGAGCAGCTGATCGCGCAGCGCGGCGGCCTTCTCGAAGTCGAGCCGTTCGGCGGCCTCGAGCATGCTCTCCTCGAGGCGGGCGATCGTGGCCTGAGTCTCCGCGTCGTCCAGTCCCGCGGCGGCTGCCATCGCCGCGTCCTCGTCGGCGGGACGGCTGATCTCCATCAGCTCGTGCACCGCGGCGCTGACCGACTTGGGCACGACGCCGTGCTCCTCGTTATACGCCTGCTGTATGGCGCGGCGGCGGTTGGTCTCGCCGATGGCCTTCTCCATCGATTCGGTCATGGCGTCGGCGTACATTATGACGCGGCCGTCCACATTGCGCGCGGCGCGGCCGATCGTCTGTATCAGGCTGGTCTCGGAGCGCAGAAAGCCCTCCTTGTCCGCGTCGAGTATCGCCACAAGGCCGACCTCGGGCAGGTCGAGTCCCTCGCGCAGCAGATTGATGCCCACCAGCACGTCGTATTCGCCCAGCCGCAGGCTGCGCAGAAGCCGTATGCGCTCCAGCGTGTCCACGTCCGAATGCAGATATTCCACGCGTATCCCCATCTCGCGCAGATAGTCGGTCAGGCTCTCGGCCATGCGCTTTGTCAGCGTGGTCACCAGCGCGCGCTGACCCTTCTTCGCGGTCTGGCGCAGTTCGCCCAGGAGGTCGTCCACCTGTCCGGTCGCCGGGCGCACGACGATCTCCGGGTCGATCAGGCCGGTGGGGCGGATGATCTGCTCCACCACCTGCTTTGCGCGCTGCATTTCATAGGGGCCGGGCGTGGCCGAGACGTATATCACCTGCCTGACGCGCGCCTCGAACTCGTTGAATTTGAGCGGCCTGTTGTCGAACGCCGAGGGCAGGCGGAAGCCGTAGTCCACCAGCGTGCGCTTGCGGGCGTAGTCGCCGTTGTACATGGCGCGAATCTGCGGCACGGTGACGTGCGCCTCGTCGATGAACACGATGAAGTCGTCCGGGAAGTAGTCCATCAGCGTGAACGGCGGCTCGCCCGGCTGACGGCCGTCGAAATAGCGCGAGTAGTTCTCTATGCCGGTGCAGTAGCCGATCTCGCGCAGCATTTCAATGTCGTAGTGGGTGCGCTGCTCCAGCCGCTGCGCCTCGAGCAGGCGCCCGCTCTCGCGGAAGAGCTCAAGCCGCTCCTCGAGATCATGTTCGATCATCTCTATGCTGTGCTCGAGCTTCTCGCGCGATGTCGCGTAGTGCGATGCGGGATAGATCATGGCGTGCTTTAAGTGGCGCAGAACGCGCCCGGTCACCGCGTCCACCTCCGATATGCGCTCGATCTCGTCGCCGAAAAACTCCACGCGCACGGCGGTCTTTTCCGAGTTGGCCGGTATGATCTCCACAACGTCGCCGCGCACGCGGAACGTCGAGCGCTTGAACTCGAAGTCGTTGCGGTCGTACTGTATGTCGGCCAGCTGAGAGAGCAGCGCGTCGTGGTCGAACGTCTCGCCCTCGCGCAGCGATATGGACAGCCCCTCGTATTCGGCGGGGTCGCCCAGGCCGTATATGCAGCTTACCGAGGCCACGATGATCACGTCGCGGCGCTCGCTCAGCCAGGCCGTGGCGCTGTGGCGCATGCGGTCGATCTCGTCGTTGACCGCCGAGTCCTTCTCGATGAACGTGTCGGTCGAGGGGATGTAGGCCTCGGGCTGATAGTAGTCGTAATAGCTGACGAAATAGCCCACCGCGCTGTCCGGGAAAAACTCGCGGAACTCGCCGGCCAGCTGCGCCGCCAGCGTCTTGTTGTGCGCGATGATCAGCGCCGGCCGCTGCGCCGCGCGGATGATGTTGGCCATTGTGAACGTCTTGCCCGAGCCGGTCACGCCCAGCAGCACCTGATCGCGCAGCCCGTCTTTTAAGCCCTGCGCCAGCTTCTCTATGGCCTGCGGCTGATCCCCCTGCGGCTCAAACCGGCTGCTTAATTCAAACATCGCCCTGCTCCCTCCTCCGGCGGCAGGCCGTCCCTGCCCGCGCATTGTTATTATAATTCCGAATTTTTCCCCGCCGTTCCCCAGCGCGCACTTACGCCTGTGCCGGGGCTATATCCGGCAGGCACAAACGCCGCGCCGGCGCACTGTTCGCTATCCCATAAAGCGAAACCGCTCCGCACTATCGGAGACCTGCCCGGCTCCGACCTATGGTCGGACAGGTCGCGTAATACCCGGCGGCAGCAAGTGGAAGCCGCACTGCGGCCGCGGCAGCAAGCGGAAGCGGCACAGCCGGCCGACTCCGCACCATCGGAGACCTGCCCGGCTCCGACCTATGGTCGGGCAGGTCGTGTAATACCCGGCGGCAGCAAGTGAAAGCAGGCTCAGCCTGTATTATACCACACTTTCCGCGCATATGCAGCGCGAAACGCGCCGTCGCGAGGATTTAAACCCGCGTTCGTTTTACACCGTGACGTTTCAAAAAAAAATCAAGATTAACCCGCGCTCTCTTGCAGGCCGTGCCTCCCAAACGCTATCATAAAAGGGTGATTTTACTCATAAGGAGAGATGAATTCCATGTGGTTCTGGCTTGCCCTGATTGCGCTTCTCTGCTGGAGCGGAAGCGACCTGTTCTCCAAAATCGGCTGTCAGGGAGAGGACGATCACCTCGCCCACCTCAAAATGGTCATCGCCGTCGGCACGGTGATGGGTCTGCACGCCGCGTATGAAATCTTTGTCGGCGGCACGGAGATCAGCTTTTCGATCATACTCACCTATCTGCCCGTGTCGCTGCTCTATATCGGCTCCATGACGCTGGGCTATATGGGCCTTAGGTACATCGAGCTGTCGGTGTCCTCGCCCATCTGCAATTCCTCCGGCGCGCTGGTGGCGCTGATGACGCTCATATTCCTGGGCGGCGAGGACTATTCCCCGCTGGCCATCGGCGCGATCATACTCGTGTGCGTCGGCGCGATCGGCCTGGGCGTCGTGGACGCGACCGAGGATCCCGAGCTGCGCGCCGCCCGTCAGGAGCAGGGCAACCGCAAGTACACCAAGAGCTTCCTCGCGCTGGCGCTGCCCGTGGCCTACTGCCTGCTCGACGCGGCCGGCACATTCGCCGACAACCGCGTGCTGGAGACGCTCAACGAAGCCAGCGCCAACTGCGCCTATGAGCTGACATTCCTCGCCGCCGCGGTGCTTTCGTTCATCTATGTCGTGATCATCCGCAGGGATCGCCTCGTGCCCCGCATGGAAGCGCCGAAATTCCTGGGCGCGATCTGCGAGACCGCCGGCCAGTTCGCCTACATATACGCCATCGCCGACACCGAGCATCTGGCCATGTCCGCGCCCATCATCAGCGCCTACTGCGCCGCCAGCGTGCTCTGGAGCCGCCTGTTCCTGAAGGAAAAGCTCTCCTGGAAGCACTATCTGATGATCGCGCTGGTCGTCATCGGCATCGTCATAATGGGCGTGTTCGACGTCTGATCCCATTCCAATATCCGCGGGCGCCTGTCTGAAGGCGTCCGTTTTTTTGCGCCCGCACGCCGCAATGAGCGTTCGCCGAGCGCGCGCAGATCTCTTTTTCGGTTCCTCACGGAATCCTTTGGGTGAAAGTGTAAGTCCACAGCGGCAGACGACATGGCTTTGCCATCAGCTTGTCAAAAAATGTCTTATTGAGCTGGTGAACGAGTATGCAAGCTCCCCGCCGCATAACGCCTTCTCCGGTTTTCGCTCTGGAAATGGCGTTTTTCGCCGCAAAACATTGTCCTGCCCCCATCGTACACGCTGCTGGATACGTTTGAAAATTCGAGAGAGTTCGACCCTTTCGAGCTCTCCGAAGGTTTTTCGACAGTCTCATGGCTTTGCCATAAGAGAACGGGTAAAGAAAGAAAAATGCGTATTCAGCGGCGCAGTCTTTGCCGCCATACTGTTCGCGTCTCTGCCGGGCCTTGCTCCCCCGGCTTTCTGTGAAGCGTCTCTTTTTCGCGGCCTGCCGCAAAAGCCCATTGCGGCTCCCGCAGCGCCCCCAGACGGCGAACGACCCGCGGCGGCGCAATGGCCGTGCGGGTCGTTCGTTTTTGTGGAAGAGAAAGCGGCTGCCCCTGACCCGCCCTCGCGGCGCGTCAACGTCCGGTGGTGACAGTGCCCAATAACAGTGCGCCTGTTACGGTGCTGAGGATGACGATGATTGGAGGAATCGAACCCCCTGACAGGCCTCGTCCCGCCGCCAATCTGAATGGCCGCATTGCCCCGCGGCCGGAGGGTTGACGTTCGCCCGCGCCGCTACCGCCGCTCTCCCTCTCAGCTTTCGATCAGCTCGGTCGCCCAGTTGGCGGCCTGAACGCGGTTGTCCAGCAGCCGGAAATCGCGGCTCAGATCGTCGACCTGCCTCTGCAGCGCGCGCACATCCACGGCAGGCAGCTGGCGGATTTCGTCGCCGCGCGAGCGCTGGGCAAGGCGGCTGGCCTGGTCCACCACATTCCGCAGCATGTTTATGCGCATCTTCAGCACGTCGCGCCGCGCCAGCGCGTCGGACAGCGGCGCGCCGTCCACGACCGTCGCCATATTGGTGCGGTTGATCGCGATGATCAGCGCCTCCAGCCGGTTCAGCAGCGCGTCCATTTCGCTCAGCAGCGCATCGGGCGACTCCACGGGCTTTACGCCCTCCTGCATGACCACGTTGTTGGACAGACGCGCGCGCAGCTGCTCGACGCGCCGGTTCAGATCCGCGCGCTCCTGAAGCGCTTCGGCCAGTTTCATATCGCTCACCTCGTTTTTCATGTCGTTCAGTCATTCTCGAATGGAAAGCGCCCCGCCTCGGCCCTTCAGCCGGAAGCGGCGTGCCTCCCTGCCATATGTTTCTTAGTCGCGCGCGCCGCGCCGTTTGTTCCATTTTCATACAGAATTTACATCATTTGCGCATTGCCGCCGCGCGACGGACAAGCCGCAATGCCCTGCGGCATGCAGTTGGCCGTGTTCGCCGTGCCGCTCGACCCGCGCATTTTTCGCGACAGCCATGCCGCAATACCCTGCGGCGTGCCGGTTTGCTGTGTTCGCCGTGCCCGCGTCATCGCGCCAGAGTATAGCTCCACGCGCCCTTCATCTGGTCGACCAGAGTCTGCGCGTCCCAGCTCTTCGCGCTGTTTATTCGGCTGTTGGAGTCGTTCACGCGCACGCGGCCGTCGCCGTCAAGGCCGGTCAGCACGATGAAATGGCCGGTGTATGTGAAGTCGCCCGGCTTCATGGAGGCGATGATCACGCGTCCCTGCGCCAGCGCGCCGGTGATCGCCTCGGCCGACAGATCGACGCGCGTCGCGTCCAGCCCGTAATGCGCCGCGCCCTGCGTCATCAGCGCCCACGACGTGCCCGAGCCGGGCGTGTAATAGCCCTGCGCCTGCGAATAGCAGGCCACGGCATAGGGATTTGCATCGGTCTCGCCGGTCAGGCCGCACACCACCATAGACAGGCACGTCGGCCCGCAGCCGTTGACCGCGAAGTAGTTGCCGCCATAGTCCTCATAGCCCCAGCGCTCATCCCACTGTATGAACAGCGGCACAACGCCCTTCTTCACCTCGCCCGACACATCCTTCGAAGGGCGATCGCGGTAATGCGCGGGATAGTCGCTCACAAAGCCCGCCGCCTCGGGATACTTTTGCGCGAACGCCTCAAGCGCCTCGGGGATTTCGACAGGCCGCGCCACATAGCGCCCGCCCGCCGCCAACGCCGCGATCAGCAGCGCGCCCGCCGCGCAGAGCGCCGCCGTGCGCCGGGTCATGCGCGCGCCGCCGAAGCGCCGCCTGCCACGCGCGCCGGAGAATGCCGTCCGCCCAGCGCCGGCCGAATCAGCCGACCGCACGCGCGCGATTGCACCGTCCGCAGCGCGCATTTCGCCGCTGTCCGCCGCAGCCCGCCGCGCTTCGCCGAGCCGCGTCTCATCGCCCGCAGAGCGTACATCCTCCCGCCGCGCAGCGCATTCATGGGTGGATAACTGCTCCCGCGTTCCGTTCGGCGCAGACCGTCCGGCGCTGCTCGCGTCGACGCGCCGCGCTTCGCCAACGCCGCAATCGTCAGCCGCATTGCCGCCGTTTCTCTCTCGCCGCAGCCGCGCAGCGCGCCGAATCGCGAAAAACGCGCCCCACGCCGCCCAGAACAGTGCGCTGAACAGCAGCGCGCCGGTCTCGTCGATCACGCCCGCCGCGCCCAGCGTGACGAGCGTCAAGAGCCAGAGCGCGCCGCTGAGCGCCGTGCCCGCCAGCCCCCACGCAAGCCGCGCGCCGCGTCGCTTCGCGCGCCCCATTTGCCGGAACGCGCGCGCCATACCCCACGCGCACAGACAGAGCGCCGTGGGCAGCTGCGCGTCCTCCACCGTCATGCCGCCCTCCCGCGACAGCGCCCAGATCATCAGCAGCCAGAGCGCGCCGAACGGCAGGAGCGACCCGACGGCGCGCAACAGTTTCCTCATCATTTTCGCAGCTTCCTCTCGCTTTGCATCTCTGTCCTATTAGACGCTCAGGCCGCCGCTCCTGATGAGCGCGCGATGTGTTAAATCCCCGCGCCGAATCCTTTTGAAGAACAGCAGATCAATCAGCGCGCCGTCGATCAATGCGTCGTATATCCGAAAGCCATCGAACAGCACGAGGCTCGAGAGCGCCGATACGGCCACAACACCCGCGGCGACCGCCCTGCCCAGCCTGCCCGGCTCCTTCGTATACCAGACCAGCGCGGCCATGACCGGCGTACACAGCGCGAACACCGTCCAGCCTATGATGGACGAGCGCCGCGCCGAACCTTCCTGAAAAGCAGCAGGTAAGTCAGCGCGCCGTCGATCACCGCGTCGTATATCCGA
>CAKUAV010000063.1 GCA_934636425.1 uncultured Clostridia bacterium | reverse complement strand
AAAATGAGATTTTCCTCCGCAAAAATCGTCCCGCGCCCGCCGTACACGCCGCCGGGCACGATTAAAAGCTCGAGAGAACTCCGGCCCTCTCGAGCTCTCCAAGGTTTTTTCGACAGTCTGAGACCCGCGTCGCGATGATGCGGGTCTTTTTGTGTGCATAAGAGATGTTTTTTGCAAAATTCCCGCTAAAACATAGACTTCAGCCATTGTCTGCCAGCAATGCTTTGAATGACACCGCATTGCCATATGGCGCTCGTTGAACCGCGTCTTTGCCGCTGCGTCAATCATTGCCTTTTCTTCTTTACTGATCTTCAAACGCTTCCATCACCCATAGTATTGCGGCGTATTTTGTGTTCTGTGCCAATTATCCGTTCATATCTCCGTTTTTGCGGCGCTGTGATAAACCATGACGCGGCTGAATTCAATCCCATTTGTCAAAAAAACATCCCGAAAGCCCGCGGTTTTGCAGGCTCTCGGGATGATATTGTGCGGGATGGTTACTCCCATTCCACCGTTCCCGGCGGCTTTGAGGTGATGTCGTACACGACGCGATTGACGTTGTCCACCTCGTTGATGATGCGGTTGGAGACGCGGCCCAGCAGGTCGTAGGGGATGCGCGCCCAGTCGGCGGTCATGAAGTCGTCGGTCGTGACGGCGCGAATGGCGACCAGCTCGGCGTAGGTGCGCGCGTCGCCCATCACGCCGACCGTCTTGACGCCCGGCAGCACGGCGAAGAACTGCGCCATATGCTCGTCATAGCCGCTCTTCTTCATTTCGTCGCGCAGCACAGCGTCGGCTTCCTGAAGAATCCTCACGCGCTCGGCGGTCACCTCGCCGATCACGCGCACGCCCAGGCCGGGGCCGGGGAAGGGCTGCCGCCAGACCAGCTCGTGAGGTATGCCCAGCTTTTCGCCCACGCGGCGCACCTCGTCCTTGAACAGATCCTTGAGCGGCTCGATCACGCCGCTGAATGTGATGTCCGCGGGCATTTTGACCTGATTGTGGTGGGTCTTGATTGTGGCCGCGTCGCCCTTGCCGCTCTCGATGCGGTCGGGATAGATCGTGCCCTGCGCGAAGAAGCCGCCGCTGTAGCGCGCGCGGATCTCGTCCCAGAACACCTTGTAGAACTCTGTGCCGATGATTTTGCGCTTCTGCTCGGGGTCGGTCACGCCCTTTAAGTGCGAGAGGAACTGCTCCTGACAGTTGATGCGCACGAAGTTCATGTCGAACAGGCGCGTGAACGTCTCCTCGACGAAATCGCCCTCGTCCTTGCGCATGAGCCCCTGATCGACGAACACGCAGGTGAGCTTCTTGCCCACGGCGCGGCTGAGCAGCGCGGCGGCCACCGACGAGTCCACGCCGCCGGACAGGCCGAGCACAACGCCCTGAGAGCCGATCTGCTCGCGCAGAGACTTGACGGTCTCCTCGATAAAGTTGTCCATCTGCCAGTCGCCCTTGCAGCCGCAGACATTGAACAGGAAATTGTGCAGTATATTCTGGCCGTACTGGCTGTGCGTCACCTCGGGGTGGAACTGCACGGCGTAGAGACGGCGCTTGGGGTTCTCCATCGCGGCGCAGGGGCAGCTGTCGGTGTGCGCCGAGACGGCAAACCCTTCGGGCACGGCGGAGATGTAGTCGGTGTGGCTCATCCAGCACACGCTCTTTTCGGGTATATCCTTAAAGAGCAGGCTGCCGGGGGAGGCGGTCATCTCGATGCGCCCGTATTCGCGGCCGGGCGCGTGCTCGATTTTGCCGCCCAGCATCCAGGCCATCAGCTGCGCGCCGTAGCATATGCCCAGCACCGGAACGCCCAGATCGAGTATGGCCGGATCGTAATGCGGCGATTCCTCCAGATAGACGCTGTTCGGGCCGCCGGTGAATATGACGCCCTTGCAGTCCGCGCGCGCGATTTCCTCGAGCGGCGTGGTGTAGGGCATGATTTCACAGTAGACGTGCTGATCGCGCACGCGGCGCGCAATCAGCTGGTTATACTGCCCGCCAAAGTCCAGCACGATGATTTTTTCGGTCGCAGGCAATGCTGTGTTCCTCCTTCATGATGTCAGCCGTGCGGAAAAAACATTATACGCTATCATACACCGCGCATATCGCCCCTTCAATATCATTTGTGCTAATTTTTTATGATGAGCCGCCGCATATTTTCGCACATGGCTCTGCCGCAAAACAGAGCGCCGCTCCGCAGCGGGTTTGATGCGAAGCGGCTATGTTAAGCGGCCGGTCAGCGCCTGCGCCGCGTGATGAGTATGAGCGCGGCGATCAGCGCAATGACGGCCGCGCCGTCGAGTATGGCGGCCTGGGCGATCGACGCGCCGGTGGCCGCCGATTCGCTCCGAGCGCCGAAGCTCATGCCGCCGGGCGCGCGCAGGCTCTGGCGGCTGTCTGCGCTGTTGCCGGAAGCCGCCTCGTCAGCGGCTGCGCCGTCCGTCGGCTGGCTGGTGGTCGTGTCGCTGCTTGCGGTGGAAGCCGTGCCGTCGTTGCTTGGCTTGTCGGGCGATGCGGGGCGGTTCGAGGAATCGCCGTCCGTCGGCTGGCTGGTGGCTGTGTCGCCGCTTGCGGTGGAAGCCGTGCCGTCGTTGCTTGGCTTGTCGGGCGATGCGGGGCGGTTCGAGGAATCGCCGACCGTCGGCTGGCCGGTGGCTGTGTCGCCGCTTGCGGTGGAAGCTGCGCCGTTGTTGCTCGGGTTGTCGGGCGATGCGGGGCGGTTTGAGGAATCGCCGTCTGTCGGCTGGCCGGTGGCTGTGTCGCCGCTTGCGGTGGAAGCTGCGCCGTCGTTGCTCGGGTTGTCGGGCGATGCGGGGCGGTTCGAGGAATCGCCGTCAGTCGGCTGGCCGGTGGCTGCGGTGGAAGTTGTGCCGTCGTTGCTTGGCTTGTCGGGCGATGCGGGGCGGTTCGAGGAATCGCCGACCGTCGGCTGGCCGGTAGCTGCGGTGGAAGTTGTGTCATTATCGCTCGCTTTGTCGGGCGGCGACTGGCTGTCGGCGGCTTGCGCGGCGGTGGAATCGGGGGAAGCGCCCTCGCTCGCTTTGTCGGGCGGAGACGGCATATCGCCGCTCTGTCCATTCGGGAAATTTGGACGGTTGCCGTCGAAATTGCCCCCGCCGCCCTTGCCGCCGCCCTTGCCGCCGCCCTGCGCGCCCATGTCGGAGAGCGCAAAGTCAACCTGTATGAGCGCGGAGGAATCCTCGCTCTGCCCCGCCGTGGTCGAGGGGATGCTGCCGTCCAGCTGCCCCAGTATGCTCTCGCCGCGCGCCTGACAGAACGCGCGCAGCGTCTTTATGGCGGTGAGGTATTCGTCATAGGTGCACTCCTTCGTGGGGTCGTTCCGGACGGCTTCGTCGATCATGCCGGCCAGCTCGGTGATCAGATCGTCCATGGAGCCGTCGGTAAGGAATGTCGCCAGATCGTAAAGCGCGCTGTGGTACCGCTCGAGGCAGTCCTCGTCGGAGAGCAGCGCTGTGACCAGCGGCCGCTCGCTCGAGGAAGGCGTGTCGACGGGGTCGTTGACCGCCGAGACCGCACTGCCGCCCGCAAAGCCGCCGAAGGCCAGATTGTAGTCCCAGGGCAGTATGGTCAGCTTGCCGTTGAGCTCATAGAGATAGTAGTTGTGCAGCATACTGCCCAGATAGCCGTCGTCGTTGACCAGCAGCGCGTTGGCCACCAGCCAGGAGATCGCGCCGTCCACATCCAGCGCAGAATCGAGCGCACCCTCTGAGAGCGCCTTGAGGGCGGCGATCAGGCGCGATTTGTCCGCGTCCGAGGGGTCGTTGGTCTTGGCGTAGTCGAATATGTCGCCGTAGAGCGATGTGTCGTCGCCCAGATAGCCCAGCGCCGCCGCGCTCTGTGCGCTGCCGCCGAAGCCGCCGTTTCCGTCCGGCGGTGTGAAGCCGGAGAAATCGCCGTCCGGCAGGCCGGGCGGGGTCGTGCCGTCCGAAGCGGTTCCGTCGCTCTGCGCGTTGTCGGGCAGGGTCGGCGCGTTGGAAGTGCTGCCGTCTGTTTGGGCGCTTACGTCGGCGCTGTTGTTGGGTTTGTCGGGCGGGGTCGTGCCGTCCGAGCTGGTTCCGTCGCTCTGCGCGTTGCCGGGTGGGGTCGGCGCGTTGGAAACGTCGCCGTCTGTTTGGGCGCTTGCGTCAGTGCTGGCGCTGGGTTTGTCGGGCGGGGTTGTGCCGTCCGAAGCGGTTTCGTCGCTCTGCGCGTTGTCGGGCGGGGGCGGCGCGTTGGAAGTGCTGCCGTCTGGTTTGGCGCTTGCATCGGCGCTGTTGTTGGGCTTGTCGGGCGAGGTTGTGCTGTCCGAGCTGGTTCCGTCGCTCTGCGCGTTGTCGAGCGGGGTCGGCGCGTTGGAAGCGTCGCCGCCTGCTTGGGTGCTTGCGTCGGCGCTGTTGGCGGGTCTGTCGGGCGGGGTCGTGCCGTCCGAGCTGGTTCCGTCGCTCTGCGTGTTGCCGGGCGGGGTCGGCGCGTTGGAAGTGCTGCCGTCTGGTTTGGCGCTTGCATCGGCGCTGTTGTTGGGCTTGTCGGGCGGGGTCGCGCCGTCCGAGCTGGTTTCGTCGCTCTGCGCGTTGTCTCCCATATTGAAGCCGTCCGGCGGGGTCATGTTGCCGAAATCGGAAAAGTCATTGTTCTGATCGCCGCGCCCGCCGCCTATGCCGCCGGTGCTGTCGGGCTTGTAGAGGAAGCCGCCGTCGGTCGAGAAAGTGCGCTCGATGAACGAATCGTCGATGCACTCGACGGCCAGATACAGCCCCCAGTATTCGCCGTTGACATAGATCTCGGCCATGGCGAAGAGCGGCGTTTTAGCGCCCGCCCTGTTCAGCAGATAGTAGCTCAGGTATTCCTTGATGAATGTGTTGTCCGACTGGGTGTTGTTGAGCACCATTTTGTCCAGCCCGTGGAAGGTCTGCTTTTTGACGTATTCGCCGAAGTTGATCTTGAAGCTGTAGCGCTCGTCCTGCGTCATGGACAGGCTGGAATTGCCCTTGCAGCGTATGCCGGCGCAGGAGACGCTCTCGCCGTTTAGGGCAATGTCGCACTCTATGTACTCTTCGCTCGCGGCGCTGTCCAGCATGGCCTGCCAGGCGGCGGCGTCGGCGGTCACGTCCACGCGCATGAGGGAGGACGCATCGAAATAGTCCTCATAGCCCAGCGCGGCGGCGGTCTGCGAAAAGCCGAGATTGCCGGGCAGATAGCCGAACAGGCCGGAGAAAACGAGCGCGAAAGCCACCGCGGCGGCCACGATCAATCGGGTTCTCTTTTCAATGGGCTCCATGGCGACATCCTCCTTTGCGCTTATTTCAGGCGAGCGCTTCGCCGCCGGAGGCCACCAGCACGGCGCTGCTGACGCCGGGAAGGGCGCTCAATTCATTCACGAATGCCGTCGCATCGCCGCTGAGGCGCACCTCGAGCGTCAATTCAACGCCCTGATCGCTGACCGCCTTCGACTTGACGATGGCGCGCTGCGTGCTCTTTTTGACCAGCGCTTCGGCCTCGGCTTCGGCCGCGTCGCCGTCCAGATTCAGCATGAGCATATAGGGGACGTCGCGGCTTTTGCGGTTGAGCGCGAGGATCAGCACAAGCCCCACGAACACCGAGCCGAATATCGCCAGCGGGATCAGCCCCGCGCCCAGCACGATGCCGCCTATGATCGCCCAGAAGAGGAACACGATGTCCATGGGATCCTTGACGGCGGTGCGGAAGCGGACGATCGACAGCGCGCCGACCATGCTCAGCGAGAGTATGACGTTCGAATTGACGGCCAGTATGACCATGGCGGTGATCATGCACAGCCCTATGAGCGAAATGCTGAATGTGCGCGAGTACATCACGCCCACGAACGTCCTGCGATAGACGAAATAGATGAACAGCCCCAGCGCGCAGGCGAGCGAGAGCGCGATGAGCATATCGCCCAGCGGCAGGGCGGAGGCCTTCGATATGTAGGTCGTGGAAATGAGATCGGACAGGCTCATGGATAAATCCTCCTTAAAATGTCGTTGAGGGACGTTTTTTCCTGTGTATATCGGCGCTATAGTCGGCAGAGCGCGTATTTTGAGCAGGCGCAGGGCGCGCGCGCGTCCAGACGGCAGAGCGTGCGCACCATATCGGGCAGATAGCCGTCGAATTTGATCTCCAGTATAACGATGCCGACGGGCAGAGCGCGCACGAGCGGCAGATTGAAGTTGAACAGATCGGTTTCGTTAAGGCCGCTGCGCACGAAGGAGTCAAACGTCACGCGCACATTCCCGGCGGGATAGGCGTAGGCCTCGCGGTCGTATATCACCAGCGCGCGCGGCCTGAGCTGGAGCGTGGTCATCTTTATGGCCAGCTCGTTCAGCAGCGGATGGGGCGAGGCGCGCAGAAAGGCGCTGTCGCCGGCGATCAATGCGCTGACTTCCTCACGCGCCAAGGGTGCGGAGGTCTTTCGGCACAGGCCGTGCTTTTTGCCCTTTTTCTCAAGGCGGATGAAGGATGTGTCCTCGTCATAGCAGCGTATGCGGAATTTTTCGCGCTCGTCCACGCCGCAGAGCTTCTCGCGCAGCGCCTGATCGGAGGCGTTGTCGAAATACAGGCTGCGCACGGTGTATCGGCCGCCGCTCTCCGTGTGGAACGCGTCGCGCCGCATGAACGCGGCAAGGCGGCTTTTCAGCGCGGACGCGTCGCTTTCGTTGATCAGGAATTTGTACTCGTGGCGGTATTCCTGATTCGGCATGATATTTTCCTCCCTTCGTCGTTTGACGCGTTCATTATGCCCGGAAGTTTTTGACGGCCTGTGAACGGTTTTTGAACGAAATAGATCAAAGAGCGATCAATTCGGCGGGACGATTGCGCCGGAGTATGGGCGTTTTGCGGGATGTGAACGCATAAATTTGAATAATCGGCGCTTTGTCTTGCAAATTGAGCGGCGATGCGCTATAATAGGTAAGGCCTTCGATGTGAAAAAAAGTCGGGGCTGTTTTCGTGGGATTTTGCAGTCAGAAAATAATCTTCCCGACAGGAGGACAATGCGATATGGACAAGAACATGGGCAGCGCGCAGGAGCTGATACAGCGCCTGAATCAGAGCGGCAAGAAGCTCTCCAAGAGCCACCGCCGCATCGCCGAGTGCATCGTGACGCACTATGACAAGGCGGCGTTTATGACCGCCAGCAAGCTGGGCGAGTATGTGGGCGTGAGCGAATCGACCGTGGTGCGCTTCGCCTCGACGCTGGGCTACGCGGGCTATCCGCAGCTGCAAAAGGCGCTGCAGGAGCTGATCCGCCACCGCCTGACCGCCAGCCAGCGCTTTGAGATGACCGGCGACATGGATCAGGCGCAGGTTTTGAGCAAGGTGCTCAAGGCCGATATGCAGAACATCCGCTCCACGATCGACGAGCTGGACGTCGGCGTGTTTGAAAACACTGTGGATCTGCTCCTGCGCGCGCGCACGATATACGTCATGGGTCTGCGCGCCTCTGCGCCGCTGGCTCAGTTCATGGCGCACTATCTGAGCTTCATATTCAGCAATGTGGTGCTGGTCACATCCGGCGTGAGCGACGTGTTCGAGCAGCTCTCCCGCATCGGCGAGGACGACGTGCTGATCGGCATATCGTTCCCGCGCTATTCCAGCCGCACGATCGAGGCCATGCAGTATGCCCGCCGCCACGGCGCGCAGCTGGTGGCCATCACCGACGGCCCGCTCTCCCCGCTGCACGCGCAGGCCGATCTGTGCCTGACCGCCAAGTCGGACATGGCGTCGTTCGTCGATTCTCTGGTCGCGCCCATGTCGCTGATCAACGCGCTGATCGTGGCGCTGGGGCAGAGGCGGCGCACGCAGGTGGCGGCCTACTTCGAGGAGATGGAGAACATCTGGGACGAATACCACGTCTATCTGGGGAAGGACAAGCAGGCGCATGAATAACGTCGTCGTCATCGGCGGCGGCGCGGCCGGCATGATGGCCGCCGTGTACGCCGCAAGAGAGGGCGCGCGCGTCACGCTCCTCGAGCGCAATGAAAAGCTGGGCAAGAAGATATACATCACCGGCAAGGGGCGCTGCAATGTGACAAACGCCGCCGAGGGAGATCAGTTCATGCAGTCCATAATGCGCTCCCCCCGCTTCTGCTATGCGGCGCTCAATCTTCTGGACAGCCGCGGCGTCATGGACTTTTTTGAAAGCGCCGGCGTGCCGCTCAAGATCGAGCGGGGCGAGCGCGTGTTCCCGCAGTCCGATCACGCCAGCGACGTCACGCGGGCGCTGGAGCGCGAGATGCGCGCAGCGGGTGTTGACATCAAGCTGTGCGCGCGCGTGAAGGAGCTGATCGTCTCGGACGGGGCCGTGCGCGGCGTGGAGACCGAGGACGGGCGAATCTGGGACGCGGACGCTGTGATCGTGGCCACCGGCGGGCAGAGCTATCCCACAACCGGCTCGACCGGCGACGGCTGGCGCATGGCGGAGCAGACGGGACACCGCACAAAGCCCGCCCTGCCGGCGCTCACATCGATCGAGACGGTCGAGACATGGCCGTACGCGCTGAGCGGGCTGTCGCTCAAGAACGTGACGCTGACGGCGTTCGGATCGGGAAAAAAGAAATACGAGGCCGGGCTGGGCGAGATGCTGCTCACGCACTTTGGCATATCCGGGCCGCTGGCGCTGACGCTGTCGAGCATGCTGCCCGAAGATCCGCAGGGGCTGCGCATGGCAATCAACTTAAAGCCCGCGCTCGATGAGGGCGCGCTGGACAGGCGGCTTCTGCGCGACTTAAAGGAATTGAGCCGCAAGCAGATGGCCACTGTGATGGACGGCCTTGCGCCGCACGCGCTGGGGCTGGCCATACTGGAGCTGGCGGGCGTTTCACCCGCGCTGCCGGCCAATGCGCTGACGCAGGAAAAGCGCCGCGAGATCGTGCGCCTGATGCGCGCCATGCCGCTGACGGTGAAGGCGCTGCGGGGGCTCAATGAGGCCATCGTGACGCGCGGCGGCGTGAACACGGCGGACGTGAACGCCTCTACAATGGAATCGAAAAAGCTGGCCGGCCTCTACTTTGCCGGCGAGACGCTGGACATAGACGCGCTGACGGGCGGTTTCAACTTGCAGCTGGCCTTTTCGACCGGCGCGCTGGCCGGACGCAGCGCCGCCGGGAGGAGGACGTCATGATGGACGAAAACGACAAGAGCATACAGACGGGCGCGGGCGGCACGCGGGTTGTGTCGCGCGCGGCGCTGCTCATGTGCCTGACGCAGAGCCGGGACGAGGAGCGCGCGCTCAAGGAAAAGCTGCTCGCGGAGGAGGATGTGCGCGCGGCGGCCGTCGATTACGGCGGCGAGTTCGTGCCCTCGATCATGCGCATCGTCGAGCGGGCGGTCGTGGCGGCCAAGCGCGAGGGCGTGATTGTCGCCGACGAATACAAGGAAGAGGGCAGCGTGGCCGGCGCGGCGCACGAGGCGCTCACCCAGGTCATGGGCAAGGCGCTGGGGCTCAATGTGGGCGGCAAGATCGGCATTGCCCGCAAGGGCAGCAATGTGGCCGTGGCGGTGTATTTCGGCATAGGCCTTCTGCACCTCAACGAGGCCGCCGTCGGGCTGGGCCACCGCGCGATATGACAAAAAAGGAGTTTGCACGCATATGAACGGATTTGCCATTGCCATAGACGGGCCGGCGGGCGCGGGAAAGTCCAGCGTCGCCAGGGCCGTCGCACGGGCGCTGAACGCGACCTATCTGGACACCGGCGCCATGTACCGCGCCGTGGGGCTGTACATGATGAAAAGCGGCGTGCCGCTGGACATGCCCTCGCTCATCGCCGCCCGCGCGGACGGGGCGCATGTGGACGTGCGCTATGAAGACGGCGTTCAGCGCATCGATCTGAACGGCGAGGACGTGTCGGACGCCATACGCGAAAACGCCGTCTCGGCGGCCGCTTCGGCGGTGTCGGCCGTGCCGCGCGTGCGGGAGCTCATGGTGGCGCGCCAGCGGGAAATCGCCGCGAAGACCGACGTGGTGATGGACGGCCGCGACATAGGCACCCGCGTGCTGCCGGACGCGCCGCTCAAGATATTCCTGACCGCGCAGCCCGAGGTGCGCGCGCGCAGGCGCTATCTCGAGCTGGAGAGGCGCGGCGAAAAGGTCGACTTTGAAACGCTGCTCAGGGAGATCAGGCAGCGCGATTACAACGATTCCCACCGCGCCGTATCGCCCATGACGCCCGCCGCCGACGCGATACTGCTCGACAGCAGCGACATGACCGAAAAAGAAGTGACCGAGCGCGTCATCTCTCTGGCGCGCGAGCGGATGGGACGGTGAGCGGACGTGAAGAGAAATCACTTTTATCATTTTGTCGTGGCGCTGCTCTGGCCGATACTGCACCTGATCTTTCCCCACCGCGTGACCGGGCTGGAGAACGTGCCGGCAGAGGGCGCGGTCATGCTGTGCAGCAACCACGTCTCCATGCTCGATCCGTTCTTCATCGCGGGCGCGGTCAGGCGCGAGATCCGCTTCATATCGAAGAAGGAGCTGTTCAAGAACAGGCTGCTGGGCGCGATCATGACCAAACTGGGCATGTTCCCGGTCGACCGCGGCGGCA
Organism: uncultured Clostridia bacterium; assembly: GCA_934636425.1. Classification (GTDB taxonomy): domain Bacteria; phylum Bacillota; class Clostridia; order Christensenellales; family Aristaeellaceae; genus Firm-10. Next base: position 5,542 of record CAKUAV010000063.1, on the reverse strand, counting down.
GCGACATGGCGGCCATGCGCACCTGCATTTCCGTCCTCAAGGAGGGCGGCGTGCTGGGCATATTCCCGCAGGGACACCGCTATAAGCACGACGAAAGCCACGAGATGCAGTCGGGCGCGGCGTTCATCGCGCTGCGCACGCACGTGCCGGTCGTGCCCATCCATGTGAGCGGGCCGGTGCGCCCGTTCCGCTTTACGCGCATCCACATCATGCCGCCCGTCGATTTGAGCGACCTGACCCGGCCGGACGCGCCGTCCATCGGCGAGGCGACAAAGCGCCTGAGCGACGCCATCTGGACGGCGGAAAAATGAATGAGGCGCGGCGTGTTTGCGATAACGTTCGTAAACAGCCGCGCTTTTTTTGCGCAGCCGCGCCGCATTCCGGGCTTAAAAACGCGGCGGAAGCGCGAAAAATGGGCGAATTTCAGCCTGATACAGCGCTGAAAGCCCGAAAAGCCCGAACAAACGCCCGAACGGCGCAGATGGGCGGCCTTTAACGATGAATTTACTCGAAAACGGGGAATATTCGGATTTTTACCCCTTGACATCGGGGACGATGTGCAGTAATATAAGAGCGTAAAAACTGAATGACACAAAAAGCGATGAGGGAGAATGTCCCGGAATCGGAATCGTTTCAGAGAAGCGGCGGTTGGTGCGAGCCGTGAACGAGAGATCCGACGACAATCAAATCTCCCGAGCCGGAAGGAAGAAAGCCGCTGTATCGCGGTCGCTAGACCCTTCCCGTGAAGACCGCGTGAGAGTCCGGGGCTTGATGGAGCCCGCAGAGCGGCGATGCAATATCGCAATTTGAGTGGTACCGCGGATGTATACATTCGTCTCAAAGTCATAGGACTTTGGGGCGTTTTTTTATGCCCCGCGGCGGAAAAGGAGAAAAGGAGTTGAGTCAGACATGAGCAGCACAACCGATCAGATCCAGGAAATCGCCCTGCGTATTCGAGAGATGCGCGCCATCATGGGCTATGACGCGGCCGAAATGGCGGAGAAAACCGAGCTGGACGAGGCGACGTATCTGCGCTATGAGAGCGGCGAGGTTGATCTGCCGTTTACGTTCATCCACAAGTGCGCGCTGGCGTTCGGCATGGAAATCACAGACCTTCTGGAGGGCCAGAGCGCCCATCTGTCCAGCTATGCCGTCACCCGCAAGGGGCGCGGCGTCGTGACCGCGAAGGAAAAGGGCATCCGCATACAGAACCTCGCGCCGATGTTCCGCCAGAAGCTGGCCGAGCCCTACTGGGTGAAATACGACTACTCCGCCGAGCAGCAGCACCGCCCGATCCACATGACCACCCACTCCGGCCAGGAGTTCGACCTGGTCATCGAAGGCCGGCTGAAGGTGCAGGTGGGCGATCACGTCGAGGTGCTGGGCGAGGGCGACAGCATACTCTACAACTCCTCCACGCCGCACGGCATGATCGCCGTGGACGGACACGACTGCACGTTCCTGGCCGTCGTGCTGCCCGGCGAGCCGAAGCCCGAGGCGGAGATCCGCGACAGTCTGGTTTCGGCCAGCCGCTCCGAGCCGCTGGTGTGCGAGAAGTTCATCCACACCGTTGAGGACGACAACGGCGCGCTCAAAAAGATCGACTTCAGCGACGAGGACAGCTTCAACTTCGCCTTCGACATCGTGGACGCCGTGGCCGACCGCTATCCCGACAAGCTGGCCATGGTGCATCTCGATCACGAGAAGCACGAGCGCCGCTTCACATTCCGGGATATGAAGCTGCTCTCCGCGCAGGCGGCCAATTACTATAAGTCGCTGGGCGTGAAGAAGGGCGACCGCGTGATGCTGGTGCTCAAGCGGCACTGGCAGTTCTGGCCGGCGATCATCGGCCTTCACAAGCTGGGCGCAATCGCCATACCGGCCACCAATCAGCTGCAGGCGCACGACTTTGAATACCGCTTCAAGGCGGCCGGCGTGAGCGCGATACTCTGCACCGCCACCGGCGACACCGCCCATCAGGTCGATCTGGTCGCCGACGCGTGTCCCACGCTCAAGACGAAGATCCTCGTGGGCGGCCATCGCGAGGGCTGGCACGACTACGACGAGGAAAGCCCGCTGTTCACCCGCAAGTTCGAGCGCACTGCGGACGCCGCCTGCGGCGACGACACGCTGCTGATGTTCTTCACATCCGGCACGACCGGCTATCCCAAGATCGCGGCGCACAGCCACAAATACCCGCTGGGGCACTTCATCACCGCCAAATACTGGCACACCGTGCACCGCGACGGCCTGCACTTCACAATCTCCGACACCGGCTGGGGCAAGGCGCTGTGGGGCAAGCTGTACGGGCAATGGCTGTGCGAGGGCGCTGTGTTCACATACGACTTCGATCGCTTCGACGCGGCCGATATACTGCCGCTGTTCGCCGAGTATCACATCACGACGTTCTGCGCGCCGCCCACGATGTACCGCATGATGATCAAGCAGGATCTGAGCCAGTACGACTTCAGCTCTGTCGAGCGCGCCACGACCGCCGGCGAGGCGCTCAACCCCGAGGTGTTCTATCAGTTTGAGAAGGCGACCGGCCTGCGCCTGATGGAGGGCTTCGGCCAGACCGAGACCACGCTGTCCATCGCCAGCCTTGTGGGCGAGGGGCACAAGGTCGGCTCGATGGGCAAGCCCACCCCGCTCTACGACATCGCGCTGCTCGATCCCGACGGCAAGCCCGTCGTGGCCGGCCAGAGCGGAGAAATCTGCATCCGCACGAGCGAAAAGATCCCCTGCGGCCTGTTCAAGGGCTACTATCTCGATCAGGAAAAGACCGACGAGGTGTGGCATGACGGCTGGTATCACACCGGCGACGTGGCCTGGTGCGACGAGGACGGCTTCTTCTGGTATGTGGGACGCGCCGACGACGTGATCAAGTCCTCGGGCTACCGCATCGGGCCGTTCGAGGTGGAGAGCGTCATCATGGAATTGCCCTATGTGCTGGAGTGCGGCGTGAGCGCCGCGCCCGATCCTGTGCGCGGCCAGGTGGTCAAGGCCAGCATCGTGCTGACGGCTGGCACGCAGCCCTCGGACGAGCTGAAAAAGGAAATCCAGACCTACGTCAAGCAGCACACCGCGCCCTACAAGTATCCGCGCATCGTGCAGTTCCGCGATTCGCTGCCCAAGACGATCAGCGGCAAGATCCAGCGCAACAAACTGTAAAGGCGATACCGCACAACTCGGCGGCGCATCAGGCGATGTCTTTCCCGCCATCTGCGGCATGCAAATTTCTCGATTTACCTCCAGTAAACCTTCGAAATCTGCATTTGCATCTGACGAAAAATCCATTCGCCGGCCGACCACCTCGTTTGTGCGGCGTCGCCTAAAAAATCCTCCGGGAGACGGGCGTAACTCAAATTTTCGAATGAACCCTATTGACAAAATTGAATGCGTGCTGTATCATAAGCACAATTCAATAGTCAAAGGCGAAGACGAAGAGGACAGCGGCAGATCATTCCTCAGAGAAGTGGCGGTTGGTGCGAGCCACAGGACATGACGCAGCTGTTTGTAGCTTCCGAGCCGGAAGGAAGAAAGCCGAAAGGCGAGTAGACCCTTCCCGTGATGGCCGCGTCAGTGCCTGGGGCTTGTTGGAGCCTGAAGAGGGGCGATGTCCACACATCGCAATTTGAGTGGTACCGCGGGAGTATAGTCATACGCCCGTCTCAAAGACAGAGTTTCTTTGGGACGGGCGTTTTTCTATCCCCGAAAACAAAAAGGAGGAGCGAGCATGGCACAGACCACAACCGCATTGGATTTCAAAATCCACGAAATGGCGCGCCGCATACGCGAGCTGCGCGAAATCGAAAACCTTTCCATCGCCGAAATGGCGAGCAAGACCGACGTCAGCGAGGCGGAATACGCCGCCTGCGAGGCCGGTCAGCGCGATCTGAACTTCGCCTTCATCTATCGCTGCGCGCTGGCGTTCAATGTGGACGTGACCGACATCATACAGGGCTCCAGCCCGAATCTGGCCTCCATGACAGTGACCCGCCGCGGCATGGGGCAGACGATCGGTCAGGCGCACGGCATGTGCTATCAGAACATGGCGGCCTCCTTCAGAAACCGCATCGCCGAGCCGCTCTATGTCCACGCCGTGTACAATCAGGACGCGGAGCACAGCGACATCGAGCTGACCACCCACGAGGGGCAGGAGTGCGACATCGTCATAGAGGGGCGATTGAAGGTTCAGGTGGGCGAGCACTCTGTGATACTGGAGCCGGGCGACACCGCCTATTACGATTCCGCCACGCCCCACGGCATGATCGCCGTCGGCGGGCAGGACTGTCTGTTCTACGCCATCGTGCTCAATCCCTCGGGCGAGCCTGTGCCCGAGCTGTCCGGCGCGCCGATACTGCCCGACGCGGCCATGCCCGACAAGCCGGCCGACGCGCGCGTCTACCGCCGCTATGTGGACGTCGAGCTGAACGATAAGGGCGCGCCGAAGAAGATCGCTTTCAAGAACACGGAAACATTCAACTTTGCCTACGACGTTGTGGACGCGATTGCCGACAGGCAGCCCGACAAGCTGGCCATGCTGCACATTTCCCGCGATCACGAGGAGCGCCGCTTCACATTCAGGGACATGAAGGAGAAGAGCGCGCAGTGCGCCAACTACTTTAAGGCGCTGGGCATTCAAAAGGGCGACCGCGTGATGCTGGTGCTCAAGCGGCACTGGCAGTTCTGGCCGGCGATACTGGGCCTGCACAAGCTGGGCGCGATCGCCATTCCGGCGGTCAATCAGCTGCAGGCGCACGATCTGGAATACCGCTTCAACGCGGCGGGCGTGAAGGCCATACTCTGCACGGCCGACGGCGACACGGCGCATCAGGCCGAGCTGGCCGCAGAAAGCGCGCCCTCGCTCGAGATTAAGCTGATCGTGAACGGCGCGCGGGCGGGCTGGCGCAGCTTCGACGAGGAATACACGATGTATTCGCCGATGTTCGAGCGCACCGCCGACACGGCCTGCGGCGACGACCTCATGCTGATGTTCTTCACATCCGGCACGACCGGCTATCCCAAGATTGCGGCGCACTGCTTCACCTATCCGCTGGGGCACTTCCACACCGCCGAGTTCTGGCACCGCGTCGACCCCAACGGCCTGCACTTCACAATCTCCGACACCGGCTGGGCCAAGGCCATGTGGGGCAAGCTGTACGGCCAGTGGCTGTGCGAGGCGGCGACGTTCGTGTACGACTTTGACCGCTTCGACGCCGCCGACATACTGCCGCTGTTTGCCAAATATCGCATCACGACGTTCTGCGCGCCGCCCACGATGTACCGCATGCTGATCAAGCAGGATCTGAGCAAATACGATTTCAGCGCTGTTCAGCACGCCTCCACCGCCGGCGAGGCCATGAACCCCGAGGTGTTCCGGCAGATCGAGATGCAGACCGGCCTCAAGGTCATGGAGGGCTTCGGCCAGTCCGAGAGCACGCTCATCATCGGCAATCTGGCCGGCGAGGGGCACAAGATCGGCTCGATGGGCAAGCCGGTTCCGATCTACGACGTGGCGCTGCTCGACGCGGACGGACAG
>CAKUAV010000062.1 GCA_934636425.1 uncultured Clostridia bacterium | reverse complement strand
TCGCTCTGCGCGGCATTGACTTTGTTGGCATGATATGATACTATATTCATGACACAATGCTTTTATGATGTTATTTTGTGCTATGTTATATATGCGCGGGACGATATGTCTGGCCGGAGGGCGATGAACGATGAGGATTCTTCAAGGCGCCGGGCGGGCGATTGTAAAGCTGGCGCTCTTTGCGCTCTTTGCCCATCTGCTGGCAAGGCCGTACGCGGTGGGCGTCGTCTCGTTGATTACGGAGCGCCTTCCCGGGCCGGTCGAATTTGTGTCGGGCATTATGAGCTTTGTCAGCCGGCTGGCATTTTTGTTTGCGGGCATGGCGCTGTCCTATATGCTGACGCGAAAGGTGGGCGAGCACCGTCCGGTGCAGGTCGTCGTCGGCTTTGCGTCCATGGCGGGGATGTACTGGCTGGCCGAAAACATCGCCCGCCTTGTCGGCTATGTGTTTGGCGGGCTGGTGCAGGGGATACTGATGGTGGGCGCGGCCATAATTATAGGCAGCGCGCTGCTGATCGCCATTTTGAAATTGTCGGATTTCGGGGGAATCCTTTTGCTGGCGGCATTACTCAAGGACGATCATGACGCTGATGATTGAAGGAGGAAATGCTCATGGCCAAGGGGACTGTGGAGAGCATATTTGAAAATGGAAAGCTCCGCGTTTTGCAGCTGCTGGTCTGGCTGGGCGGACACTTCTATCTGTATGCTGCGCTGTGTACAGCGGCCGCCGCCGCGCTCGCCTATGTCGCGGGAAATCATCGGGAAACTTCGACGTTTTATACGATATTCATCACGCTGCTGCTGGCGCTCTGCCTGGGCATTGTCGTGCTGATACTGCTGCTGATACTGCTTTTGTGCGAAATGTTTGCCGAATATCTGGCCTGTCTGATCTTTCCGCGAGATTAACAGCGCAGCCCGCCGGAGCCTGAAAAAAACTCCGACGGGCTGCGCTTTGTCCATGCGTCTCAGCGATAATAGGAATCCGTCCAGGCGTAGCCGCAGCCGGTGCAGCTGTGGCGAATATAGCCCCACTGCGTGCCGCTGGGCTCGATCACCGTCTCGACATAGACGGGCTCTTCACAGGCCTCGGGCTTCAGCACGACGTCGAAATTCTTCGTTTCATGGGACTGGAAGGAATCGGTGTTGCCCTTCGTCTGAGTCGGCTTGCTCAGATCCTCGCCGATCACCGCCTTGCAGTAGGCGCGCCTGTCCGGGTTGTCCTCGAAAAAGTGAATCTGTCCCGATACGATGTTGTCGCTCACGGCGCCCGCGTCGTATTTCGTGCGGCAGTGATAGTACATCCCCACAACGCCGCCGTTGTGTACATAGCCGTGGCAGGAATCATAGCCGTCGATGTCGACCATGCAGGCGCGTATATCGGCGATGCCGCAGGCCAGTATGCCGCCCATGAACTCCTCGCAGCGGCTGTCGCGGTTGCGATCCTCAAAGACCAGCTCGACGTCCGCATTGCACCGCTCGATCTTGCCGCAGCCATAGCCGATCAGGCCGGCCACGCCCACCATGACGCCCGAGCTGACCATATTGATCCGCCCTTTGACCGTGCAGTTTTTGATCGTGCTGCGGTCGGCATAGCCGGCCAGCCCCGCCGCGAAGCAATGGCTGTCGTTTTGAATGTCGACATGAACGCCGACCAGCTTTACATTCTGCACAGAGGCGTTCTCGAGCACCGAAAACAGGCCGGCGAATGCGGTGTCGTATTCCTTCTTGTTGCCGTCGAATGCGCTGCGGCGATCCGGCCCCGGCTGCGTGACGGTCAGGTTGTAGATGGTATGGCCGCCGCCGTCGAACGTGCCGGAAAAGGCGATAGGAACCCACTCGACGCCGCTCATGTCCAGATCGTTCATCAGCCTGTACGCGCCGCCCGGATTGCCGGCGACGGCTTTCAGTCCTTCCACATCGTATATTTCGGCGCTGCGCTCCTCAGCGCCGGCGGCGGCATTTGCGAAAATGGCGAGCAGAAGCGAAAATGCCAACAGGAACGAAAGCGCGCGCTTAGTCATCGTCGGACTCTCCCTCTTTCCGCGGCGCGATGCGCGATCGGCCGCTCTGATGCATATTCTGACTGTTTCATTATAGCGCACTTCTCATCCAAAGTAAAGCCGTCCGCTGGCCGGAGAAGCATAAAAACGCATCATTGCCGCGCTGTTTTGCGCATTTCGGCCGACAATCGTCCGGAAACCCGTTTTTTTGATTCGATGTTCAAAAACTCATAAAACGGTATTATCTGGCGCAATTTTGAAATTAAATAGAAAAACTTGAAATAATACGGCGTTAAATGTTATAAAAATTGCGGCGAATAGACATGGACACATTGCGTATAATCTGATATAATAAAAAATAAAGCAACGCGAAAATGAAAAAGTGTTCATTTTAGGAAATGCTGGAAATATGGAAGCCGGCTGCAACCATAATGGATGCGCATATCCGAAGAAACGCTGCTTTGAATACGTAGACGGATACGAATGGAGTGGAAGTATGATGAGGAAAATCACGGACAGGTTTGTTGTTCTTCTACTGGCTGCGCTGATGCTTTGGCTGCTGCCGGCTGATATTGCGGCAGCTGATCTGGAAGACAGATCCCGCGTGGACGCCGTGATCATTGTCGATGTAAGCAGTTCCATGAATTATAACGGCGCTGAAGAGGACAGCAAGCAGAATGCTCCGCTCTATGACGCCGCCTACGACGCTGCGACGATGTTTATTCATATGTGTGAGATGAATGGATCGCGTGTGGCGGTCGTGCCGTTTTCCGACGAGGTTTTTGAAAACAATGCGCCGGGTACGGGAAGCTATGCCTGGTGTACGCTGCGGGACGTCAGCGATGTGGCCGCGCGCGACGAAATGATCAGAAAGATTCGCTCGCTCCGGACGGACAACGCCACAAATCTTGGCGAGGCCATGGAAAAAGCGTACGAGATCATCCGCGACAGCCGCGCGGACGAAGCGGCCAATCAGCCGATGATCCTTCTTCTGACCGATGGCGCCGTCGAGATTTTCGAAGGAGGCAGACGCCAGAACGAAGCGAGCGACGCTTCTGCGGCACAGGCGGTGGAATTTGCGCGCAAAAGCCGCGAGGAACTGGGATGCAAGCTGTACTGCGTGGGCTTGAAGGGAAAAACATTCAATGGCGACAGTCTGTATGCCTATACGGACAGCGATATGATCCATGTTGCCGAGAACAGTGATCAGCTGCCGAGTTTTTTCAACGATGTGTTTGCCAAGCAGATCGGCGCGCAGATATTGGGCGAAAGCCATATTTCCAAGACGCTCAATGAGGACGGCACGGTGACTTTGACCATCCGCATTCCCAACAACTCAATTCTTGAAGCCAACGTCATTCTCAACTGCAGCGAGAAGACGGAAGATCCGAGCGTGCGGGACGGCGAAGGACGCGACGTGACGCATGGCGCCGGCGTTCATCTGTTCCGCGGGAAAAGCTATTGCATTGTCAAAATCGAGAATCCGGCGGCCGGAAATTATGAGATCAGCTATCTTCCGGGCACGCAGGAGGATATCAATGTCAGCCTGATTACGAACTATAAGGTTCAGTATCAAATTGAAGCCGAGTCTGTCCTTGCAAAGAACGAGCAGTTTGCCGTCAGCGCCTATTTTACGGAGAATGGCGCGCACACGTCGGACGATGCGCTGTATATGGGGGATATGCACGCTCAAATAGCGCTGTATGACGAGGCGGGAAATCGGCTGACCGATTGCGATATGACCGCGGTAAATGAGAAGGGGCAATCTCGCTTTGAGTGCATGCTTCCCGCATTGAAGACCGGGCGCTATCAGCTGATTTCGAATGTTGAGGGCGAAGGTCTGGAGCGCACATCGCCTGCTTTCTGGATTGAAATGGTCAATCAGACGCCGGTGCTGTCGGGCGGAATCTACGAGCCGATCGAACTGAAAATCAACGATATACTGACCAGCGACGAACCGCATAAGCCGGTGACGAGCGAAGTGACGCTCAGCGACTATTTTGCGGATGCCGATGTGGACGATCCCCTGAGCTATGAGTATGGATTGGAAGGCTCTTCCGTTTCGGCTGCCATTGAGGATGGCCGTCTGCTGCTGACGACGACCGGCGAGGAGGGCGAAACGGTCGTGACTGTGTGCGCGCTTGATGAAGATGGGGCGCGTTCGGAGAACCTGACATTCACTGTGGCGGTGCAGGATATCGAGGCGGCCATTCGCAACGGCAAGTCGCTCGTCATGAAAACGGAAACGGATGGCCTGCAGCCCAAGGGCAGCGATGTGCGGGTGCTGATCGGTCTTCAGGATCAGTCCGGGCAGTGGATTTCTTCGCCGGCGATCAATGAGTATCTGGAAAAGAATCAGTCCTTTTTCTGGCAGAGCGATGCGGTGAAGAATGTCACGCCGCAGGAGCTGACGCTCTCCTTTGACGAGACGGTGGGATGCCTGAGCGGCACGGTGTCCACTGAGTATCGGGCTGGCTTTTATGCCATCAGCGGCGGCATTAAAGGGCAGGAAGCCTATATGACGCTGTCTGAAGGCACCGGGTTCGAAGTGGGGAACGCGGCGCCTGAAGCGGCTGCCGATGAAAAGAGCGAGAAAATGCGCATCGAGCCGCTGCCGATGAATCTGACATTCGGACGTGATGCGCTGGTCGGCCGCGAAACGGTCGTGCTTGAGATGAGCGATATTTTTGCCGACGCGGATCATGAACCGCTCGTTTATGGCGTTATGGACGCGCAGGGCGCGGCGATCGATCAGAACGAAGGCGTGCTGGAAGACGAATCGGGCGAAGCGCTGGCCGAGTGGCAGCTGGATGAAAGCGGCTGCCTGACAGTGACGGCAAGCCGCCCCGGCACGGGCGAAATCGTTCTTGCGGCACGAGACGGCGATGGCGTCACCGCGGAAATGCGGCTGAACATCAGCGTGGTTTCCATTCGCACATGGGTGATTTCCGGCGCGCTGAAGATATTGGCGCTGGCGCTGGCGGCAATACTGCTCATACGCATACTCTATGTTGTACTGATCAAGCCGGGCTATCCGAAAAAATGCGAGCTGCAGGTCAAGGTGAATTCAACCTATCGCACTCAGACGACGCTGGGCGGCAAGAAAAAATATAAGCTGAGCGCAAAGATCGACGGCGCCTGCTGCAGAGATGCGAATCTGGAAAAGTCGGAGCTTGCAAAGATTACAATTCAGCCGGCCATGGGCGGCAGAATTCTGATTAAGAACAAGACGAAGAAGAAGGATAAAATTGAGCTGAGCGTCAACGGACGGGAAATTCAGGCGGGGAAGAAAGACAGGATGTCGCTGGGCGGCGAGCTGAGGATTGCCAAGGCTGGCAATGAAAGCTATGTGACGCTGGTTTATAGAAAGAAGGTTTAAGCGTTTTTCAAGGGCGTATTCTTTTGCGGGCGGATGTTCGCAGAGCAGTGCGCCCTTGAGCCGCTCTCTCTTCAGACAGGGCAAACAAAACTCAACGATCGACGGGAACGGAGGATGCATTATGAGCGTTTTCAAAAATGAGTACACCCGCGTCAGCAAGATTGACGAGCCGCTTCTGATCATCGGTCTGGGCGGCAGCGGTCTTGACGGTCTGCTGCACATCAAGGATCTGTTCAGCAAGCGTCTGGAAATGGAGAAGGATCCCAAAGGCAAGGAACTGAATCATCCGCCCAAGACGGCCTATCTGGAAATCGATACGGACAGCACAGCTCTTCAGAAAAGCTGCAATGGCACGATGCTGGAAAGCAGCGAGTTTATCGACCTGACCGACACAAATCTGGAAGCCAAGCTCAATAATCCGCAGGCTTATCTTAAACCGTATCAGAGTGAGTGGCTGGACGACCTGTATATCAAGACGTTCAGCGAGGGCGCGGGCGGCATCCGTCAGGCGGGGCGTCTGATGCTCATGCTCAAGGCGCAGGATGTATACAATCAGCTGATGGGACGGATCAGGGATCTGGTTTCCGTAGCAGCTGGAGCAGCGGCGCCGCCCAATCGCATTACGATCATCGTCATTGCCGGATTGTCCGGCGGCACCGGCTCGGGCACGTTTCTCGATGTGCCCTATATGATTCGTCATATTATGAACAGAAGCTTTACGGCGTATCAGTATGATATTTCGGGCTATCTGGTTACGCCGGATGTGCATGTGGCGGTGGCGGCGAAGGGAAATTCGACCAAACAGCAGGGCTTTGAGAGCAACGGCTTTGCAGCGCTCAAGGAACTGGATTACTGGATGGGGGCGGACAGCCACAGGCATCCGTTTGTGCAGCAGTATACCGATGGCGTCGAGGTGGATTGGAGCGCCGCGCATCCCTATGATGACGTGACGCTGCTTTCGGCTGAGCTGGTAGGCGGCGCCATTATAAGCAATCCCGCCGAGGCGATTTATAATCTGCTTGCTGAAAATATGCTGAACTATATGTCCTATGAGCCGAAGCCGACGGGGACTGCGGGGAATGACTTTACATACAAACAGCATAAGATCAACGTCACAAAAGACGTCAAGATCATGTCCAAGCCCTATCCGTCCAATTACTGCTATACGGCGATCGGCGTGGCGTCAACCCACCCGCAGCAGGATCAGATGATCGACTACGAAGCGTCGCTGCTGATGGAGAAGATGGTGGTGCTGGCAGACAATCAGCCGGATCCCACATCAACAGAAGCAGAGGATTTCGCTCAGGAAGTGCTGAATCTGGAGGGCGCTTATGATCGCGCCAAATCTCGGGCGCCGCTGCCCGAGTGGGCGAGTGAAAAGGCAACTCACAGTGACGCCGAGACCATGCGCGACGGCGGTAACGCCTATCATGTCATGACGGAAAACGGCGAACTGTACAACTGGCAGAAGCGTGTGGCGGTGCCGCAGATGAAAGCATTTTTCTTCGGTGATCCGAACGATGAAAATATGCACGGCGAGCTGCGCGATATATGGAAACGCTTTACAGACGCGGCTAAAAAGATCATACTCGACCACGCGAAGGGCCCGTATTATCTGGAAGCGCTGCTGGATGGCGACCATGGAGTCATCAAACAGGTGGAAAAGCGCCTGGCGGATGTGAACGGGAAAAAGGGAACGCTCGATACGGAGATCGCTCATCAGCACGACAGCGCCGAACAGGAACTGAAAAGCACCAAAAAGGCCGGCTGGCTGACGAAGGGCATAGAGATGGTGCACATTGGCGCGTCGCCGTTTGGCCGCTATATCGATCAATGCGCGACGCTGTATGAAAACGTACGGAGAAGAGCCTATGTCGCACAGCAGGCCACCCTGCTGGAGGAGCTCAAGAACTGGCTGCAGGGCTATATGAAGGCCAGTCTGCACGTGTACAATCAGACGATGACTGATCTGAACAGCGCCCTGGGCAGTTCGGTTGGCGCAGCGGGCGACACGGCGGACTCAGTGGCGTCGTTTGCACAGCTGCGTGCAAGCATCGACGAACGCTTCAAAGCGGCCGATGAGGACGGCGCTATGTTCAGGCATATGCTCGATCTGATTGCGGAGCAGTCCCTGACGTATGTGGGTGGAGACAATGCAAAGCCCAAAGAGAAAAAGCGCTTCGAGAGGGATATTGAGCATTTCATCAATGAGACATTCAGGACGATGAATGCCGCCAATCTGGACGCGATGCTGGCAATGGATGTGGGCGACGACTCGGTGCAGCGTGTCAATAAGGTGATAAACACGTGGGCGCCTCAGCTTGACGGCGCCGCAACGCCGATGTTCGCTTCATTGGCCGGCATGGCGGGCGATGAGGTTGTGCCGTTTGCCTATGTGTCCGTGCCGGACAATGCCGGTGACTTTAAGGCGGGCATTCAGCAGTACACGACGACCAGAAATATCAGCGTCACGCTGAAGGACAGCGGCGTACGTGAGCGCGTAATGTGGCTCAATACCTACAACGGCCTTCCGCTGTGCCGCTATGCCATGCTCGCGAATATGGAAAAGACTTATGAAAACATTCTGACGCAGCCGTCGGGCACGGGCATTCATCTGATCGGCGGCAAGGCGGCAATGGAGTGGAAAGATCTGCCCTCTCCGATTCCGCATGAGCTGCTGAATATTGCCATGTCGTCACGTGTTAAGGCAGAGCATGACAAGGCGATGGATGTGCTGAACAGGGCAATGGAAACGGGCATGCTGACGATCAGCCGCATTAATTCGAGCTATGATCTGCGCTTTTTGACGGCAAACGGCGCGGAGCCGAGCAGCGATGACTTTGACGTAATGCTGAAAAATCTGAAGGCCGGCGACGACGATGCAGCCAATGTCGAGAAGATTGATTACTGGGCAAAGAAACCGCAAGACATTGGGGCGCTGATTGCAAGCGGCGCGCTCTCGCAGCAGACCGTCAACGGCGATTACAAAAAGTTTGCGGGCATTCATGGCTTTATTCAAAGCGATTATGTGCATCAGGAAGGCGAGACGCAGGAGCGAAGGAAAAGGGTTGATGACAACATCGCCCTGCTCAACAAGGATCTGGTGCTGTATACGCTGAGCAAGCGGCCGTATACCGTTGCGCGGATTGAAAAGCAGCTGGCCTTTTTTGACAAGCTGAATGCCTATCGCGCGGATTGTGCTGCAAAGCAGGCAGCGCTTCAGGAAAAGGCAGACGCTGCTGCTGCTGCGCTGCAGGCGAGAGATAAAAAGCGCAGCGACATTCTCACTTATTCTGAAGATGTTGCCAAGATGATCATGTTTGAGCTGATTCGCTACAAGATGGGCAAGGGCTATATCGTTCAGGATGAAGAATATTGGCCGGATGGAAAAGAACTGTACAAGCCCGGCAATGAAGTGGCATTGGAAATGAGAACAAATTGCCGCGATATTCTGCTGGTCAGGTATCTTCAGGAACAGGAGATGGACGGCGATAAAGAGCTGCTTCATCAACTCGTTGCCAGCAGAATGGAGGCGCTGGGCGAGGATGAGGCGAGCTGGCCGGCGATGAAAGCGCGCTGTGAGAAACTCAAGGGCGATTGGCAGACTTCTATCAGAAAGCTGCGGGCAAGCGACAAGACCTTTGAAAGAGATGAGCGTGAATGGCTGATCAGCGTCTATGACCAGATGATCATGGCGATGGACGAGATGATTGGCGAATTGGGCTGATTTTTCTTAAACAGCCGCCCGCCCCATCTTCGCGCTGCTTCTGCGCGAAGATGGGGGAATGGGCAGCGCCGAAGGAGACGAGAAAAACGTGGCAATGACGATCAATACCCCGATGCTGCTGGTGTTTGTGTCGGAAAGAGCCTGCCGGCAGGCCGATGAGGCCATGCAGGCAATACGGGCCAAGCTCGACGCCGGCAGTCAGCGCGCCGTATACGAATGGCGCATGGATGCGGAAGAGAAAAATTACAGCGAATTGGTGCGGGAAATTGCCAAATGCCCGGCTGTAACGATGCACACTTCGGCGGAGGTCTATTATATCATCGATGGCGATGCGGACATAAAGCGCCTTGCGCAGCTTCACGAGAGATTAAAGAATGCGCTGGAGCCTGTGTTTTCAATGCGCTATGCCGCCATCTGGCAGATTGACGGCTATGGCGCGTGCGGACAGAAGAAACAGAAGGACGCGCTTTATGCGCTGAAGCTGGATCACATCGTGCTGCTTTCAAATCCGGATGAAATGGGCTCAATATTGCCGTGGGATTACTGTGAGATTGCGGTGCTGGCGGCGCTGGCACTCCATCGAAGCGGGCGCGTGGGCGAGAGATGGCTGTGCGCGGGCTATAATCGCATGGGCAAACCTGAAAAAGCTCTGGATCAGCGGCTCAGGCATACGGCGATGACGTACTTGTGCGAGGAATCTGCGCAGGCGGTTGATGGGGCCAAGCTCTATTCGGAATGCATTGAACCTGCGATATGCGGCGTTTCCGACAGGAGCGGCACGCCGGCGGATCGCTTTGGCCGGTTTATCGAAAAGAGTATTTTTTCGGTTTTCCCCACAGCTGAAGACGCCACAGCCATACCGCGCGATACAAGGGATGAGACGAGACTGCGCGCCTATGCCGATGCATTTATAAGAGAAAACGCCGACGAAGATGCTGCAAAGCAGCGCGTTGATTTTGAAATCGAGCGCCATAAGGAGTCGGTTTACGCGGCAATTCGATCGGAAATTCATATCGAAGCCATAATGAAGCTTTTCAGTGAGGAAGGCTTCTTCATGAAAGAGGTGCTTGTCCCGCTCCGCGGCAAAGTGCGTGCATCAAGACCGTCTTACGATGATCGGCGCGGGCTGGAACGGCTGGCTTCCTATCAGAACAGAATACTGTATGCGCAGGCCTGCGTCGCATTGGAAAATGTAAAGGCTCAGATTGTCACCTATGTGATTGATCGCTATGAGACGCTTTGTCAGGACTTTGAGCGCGAAGCGAGGGCCTGCATGGAACGGCGCGACCATGCAAAGGCGGCTGTTTGCCTGTCGCCGGATGAACTGCAGATGAATGAAAGGCAGACCAGCTGCTATAATGCTGCGCTTGCGGCCCCGGCTGCGCGGCAGGCAGCGTTGAAAAGCGGCTTTTCCGGCATACTTTGGCCTGAGGATCAGGAAAAATGTGACAATTATTGGCGCAAAGAAGCGGCGCGTGCAGCTGACGCCATTCGTACATCAAATGAGTGCTTCAACAAATCGTTCTGGAAACTGATTGCAGATGACGGCGCGCAGGTCAACAATTATGCGGCCAAAGCGCACAATGACGTTCATCCCATGATTTTCCGATATGTGCCGAACAAGGCAGCGCTGGGCTACCCGTGGTGCTGGTATCCCGATTGCCTGAAGGGCGTTCTTGTGCAGAACACGATGCAGCTGTCGGACGTTGCCGGCGACAATCTCGAAATTTTGCAGCTGTACGCCCTGCATAAGGCGCAGGATGATCGCGATATTGCAGAGCTGCTGGATGATATTCCGGCATTCAGGGTGATTGAAGACGAGCCGCAGCGCAAACAGGACGGGATGTGTTCCGCGGAGCGGCGCGCTCAGCCGGTCTTGGCGCCGAAAACCGAGAAGAACGGGACGGCGAAGCAGGAAATCGATTTCGCGGCTCGCGTGGCTTTGGACAACACGCGCACCATGCTCTTTTGGGAATGGCAGGGCGATGAATCCGCTGTGGCCCACATTCGCTGCAAGACGAATTATGACAGGAGCTGGAGCACGCGGGAATGCCGGTATGCCGATTATCACAGCGTGAACGGCTGCCAGATAACAGATCTGATTCGTCCGGGCTGTAACCATGTCGAGATTATACTGAGCAGCAATGGCCAGACGTTGCAGTCGTCTATAGATATTGTCGGCAAAAAGCGTGATATCTATTATCGCGTTGAGACCGAGCTGTTGGGCAGTCGGCTCAGAAATGAGGATGAAACGCAGCGTCTGAAGGTTTATAGACTCAGGATATGGTTCAAAGACGACGGGTCGTCCGTGTTGGAACGACTGCGTCTGGCGCGCGGCGGGTTTACTTATCCGCTCAACGACGGGCGCTATGACGGCCGTACGGACAGCTATACGTTCCGCAACATCTGTGCGGAGGGCGGCGAGACGCTGAGGATCGTCGCCAGGCCGGGCGACAGGGACGAGATGAATGTCGCTGAAAAATAATAACGGGAGGGTCAGAAAAAATGACCGTGAAGTGCCTGTATTGTGCCAGAGAAATCCAGCCGGATGAGGTCGTGTTCTATCGGGAGGATCCGGATGGCGAGCTGGATGAAAAGTACGCGTTGTTTCGTACCCATATTCAGCAGCCGAACAACAAAGAGCACATCGGTTTTTACTATACGAAGAAGGAAAACAAAGAGCAGATAGAGGTCGTTAAGGAAGAAAAGGGATATCCCATTACGATCCGGGTGGACGCCGACCGGGAGCGGACAGAAGATGAAGAGCAGACACAGGATGTTATCGGAAGAAAGTGGATGCTCACGAGAAAACTCTGCCCGCACTGCCACTGCGAGCTGCCGCTGGAGAGCATGGTGCGCGATGACATTCAGCATCATGTGCTGATGCTGGGCGGCAGCGGCGCGGGCAAGACGACCTATATCATTGCCGCGCTGCGCCAGATGCGGGAAAGCTTTTCACGGAATCTGCAATTGGGAACATTCGAAATCTGCGAAGAGAGCAGCCCGTATTTTGACAGCATGGAGAAGAACTATCGGGATGGTCAGGTCGAGGCCACGGCGAGAGATGAGGGAAGAATGATTTTCCCCATGGCGTTTCACATTGGAGTGACCGATGACGAGGGCAATTTCGTGAAGGGCGCCTATGTGATACTGCACGATTTTCCCGGGGAGGGCATGAAGGCCCCCGATTATGCGGCCAATCTGTATGCGCTCGATAAGATGGATACGATCATCGTTATGGCCGATGTTCATCAGTTTTATCCCATACAGATAGAGACTGTAGATGGCACGCGCTGCTATTCTGATGACTTTATGGATATGTTCAATGCGCTTCGGGATAACGTGCTTCCGCTGATGAGAGTCAGAACGGTTGTCGGCATACTGCTCAAGGTGGATCTGATCATGCGCGACGATCAATTCGGCGGCGCGGATGGTTATATCGCGCAGGGAAGCCCGCTGCTCGTCAGCGATTTGACAGATCAGCATCGCAGGGCTGTCGATATGAATGTTATAGACAATAATTCCAATGCCGTCGACGATCTCATTCGAAATACGACGAGGAGCAGGAGCGGGCTGCGTGAAAGACTGCTGAGCCAATTCAGCTCAGCCAAGGAAAGGCCTGAAGCCTACAAATGCTTTGCCGTATCGACATTCTCGTTCAACAATACGGATATGATGTGGGAGAACAGACCTGACAGACCCGGCCATCGCGTGCTGGAGCCGATGCTCTATCTGCTGGCGCACTGGGGAATTGTGCCGGCAAAGCCTGCGGCGCAGGAGCATATTGGGTTGTTTGGGCGGCTGTTTGGCAGGCGGCGAAACGAAATGGAGAAGTGAGAAGCTGTGCAGGTTGATTGTTATGTAACGGGGCGCGGCCGTTATAACGCTTATAATTTCAAGACCAGGACGCCTGATCTGCGGTTCTGGGAGAAGTGGATGGGCGATATGCGCGCTTCCAGCGGCAAAACAGTCCATGAAATTCAGTCGGGGCTGAGCGGCATGGCGCTGATCGGCTCGCGTGTGTTCAATGTCGGCGGCAGTACGGCCAAAGCTGGTTTTTCGCAGTATTTGCTGCTGAATCAAGACCAGAGCGACGCGCTTCTTGCCGGTGGGCTCGGACGGGCGCTGCGCTATGACGGCTATATGTCGGCAGATGAATTTCTGGCGCTGGACAGGCAGCAGACGGCGGATATTGAGCAGCTGGGCGTCCAATCGCTTGAGCTGCCGTCCGGGGACGGAAAGGGCTTTTCGGCGGACACGGTTGAGGTACATAAGGAGTTTTTCGCCGCATTGCTGGCCGATTTGTGGAGCGCTTTCTACAGCCGCTTTGAACGGTCGGGCGTCTGCCTTTTTCCGGTGGGCGTTGCCGTGGAAGGCGACTTGGGCACATTTTGGGACATGGCCGGGGCGCTGGTTGATTTTGTCGCGGCCTATATGCCCAAGGCGGCGAAGCGGCTGTTCAGCGTAACGGCGGGCGGTATGTGGCAGGAACGCGGCAGGCAGAGCGGCAGCGCTTTTTATATCTGCTGCGGCGGCGAGAAGCTGTCGGGAAGCGGATGCTATGATCTGACACATTTTGCTGCCGAATATCGCGACAAAGAGGCGCTCCTGCGGCTGACGCGCGCCCTTCTGAACCATGAGGATATTCGATTCTATCGCCGCATGGAAGAACTGAGCGGCGGAGAATATGGACGCGGGCCGGGACGGCTGTGTCTTGATCCGAAGATGGCGGCTGAGCTGTATCGAATACAGAAGCTCTTTGACAATGGAGAGAGCGTCGATGCTCTGATTCAGGCATGGATCAGCTTTGAAAGTGCGCTCAAGAAAGCCGCCGATAAGAAGATTGATCTGACGCCTGCCGAAAGCGCGCGCGTTCTGGAGCCGATTGTGAGCGAATTGATGGCGCGGCTGAAGAACGCGGATTCTGCTGCTGTGCAGAAGGCCTATTTGCCGGTGGCGCGCTATGTGATGCAGGCGCGCGCGGAAAATGCGAATATCAATAAAGATCTGGACGATGAGCTGCAGTCGTTTTTGATCGATAAGCCGGCGAGCGCTGCGGAGGCGGCGCAGAGGGAGGCGCGCTTTTCGGCATTGGGCGTACTCTGCGCTGAGATTGAGAAAGACAAGAGGCTGACGGATGAACAGCACGGAGGCAAGCAGATTGAGCTTGTCATCGGCTGGCTGAAACGGCATCGCGTGACTGAAACGCTGACGGAGGCAGAAGAAGAAAAAATCCAAAGCCTGGCCGGCGGCGAGTGCGCGTTTTCTCAGAAGCTGCGGAGCGAATTGTGCGGCTATGCGGCGGATGTGCTCGAAGGGCTGAACGGGGGATCGCGCGAGGCCAATGTCGGACGGCTGAAGTCGCTGCTGAAGCTGCTGAATAATTCCGGCGTTGAGGTGAAGGGCGAGACGAGGAAGGCGCTATGCGCTGCGCTGCGGACGCGGCTTAAAGCATGGTATTCCAAAGAGACGCTGCCGGAGGATATGCTCGACAGATTGAAGAATCTGGGCGGCGAAAGCGAAGATTGCAGCGGCTGGGGCGTTGTTGCCGCTCAGCTTAAAAGCGCGCTGGACAATAATTGCGAAGAACCGCTTAATGCAGGCGTCGGAAAAGCGCTGTCGAGCTTGCCGAATGACGAAGCGAAGAGCGTAAAAGAGAGCTTCGACAGATGGATGTGCGCGATCAGTGAGAGGCGGCCGCTTACGGCGGCTGAGATGGAAGCGCTGCGTGCGTTAAAAGGGAAACGTTCTGAGCTTGAAATCGACACATTGATTCAAAAGATGGTGAGTGCCCGTCTGGCGAAAAGCGATAAGGGTCAGCTGGCCGAACTTAAACGCCTGATGCAAGGCGTTGATTCGGTGAAGGCATACAAGGCAAACGACGTCGAAGCCTATCTGAACCGTGCCTATTGCGGCGGGAAAGAAGACCTTTCCGAAGAGGACAAAAGCGCTCTGCCGGCGTGGGGAGATGCGCAGGCTCAGATCCATGCCTTTCTGATAAAGCGCCTTTCGCAGTGCGGCGATCTGCAGGCTGCCCGTCAGTGCATTGAGCTGTTGGGCGCAGAAGGCGTTCGAGCCGGAGAAACGGATGTGTTGTTCGGTTTTTTGAGGCGCGCGCGCGGAAAAAATGACAACTCGGATGAGCAGATGCTGACGGCTGCGTGCGATTTGCTGAAAACGGGCGAAGCGACGGCGAAAGAACAGTGGATTGAGTATTTGAAAGAAGAGACTGGCGCTTCGGCAATTCGCAATTGTTTGTGCGTACAAAACAAAAAAGGAATCGACGCTGAAGATCTGAAAGAACTGGCCGATGTTGTGATTGGGTGCGGGGATCAGATCGCGGAAGAGAAGCGGGATGACTGGGAGGAAGCGCTTTGCCGTTTTGCGGAAACGTGCCCTGATACGGCGGAGGCGGCAGCGCGCTGCCTGGCTCGGCATGAAAAGAAGAAGCACAGCGATGAGACGTGTTCTCGCATGCAGTCCATACGCGAATTCCATGGGCTGGGGTATAGACAGGAGGGGGACGAGGAGAACAGGACATGGTATAGCTGCCGTGTCAGGTGGGCTATTGAAGAATACAGGGCGGCCTATAAGGACGAGCCCTCCTCAGTCGGCGCCAAGGCGCTTTCTGTAGATCGCATAAACAAAGATTTGGAGAAAATCGACGCGCAGAAGGAGTATGAGATCGAAGCGTTGGCCCGCGCTTTTTACGGTCCGAACGATGATAAAGAGGAGTGTACGCTGGAAAGCAGGCTGCTGGAAAAGGCGGAAACCCCTGAAGACGTGGAGCGTGTAAAACGGTGCCGGGAAAACATAAACAACCGTGCGCAGTTTATGCACAACCGTGCGCAGTTTAAGCTGAATGACGATGCGGAGCAGAAATTCATAAAATTTGTCGATCTATACGGCAGAAAGGCCGATGCGTCGAAGGACGAATTGCTCGCCTGTTTTGAAGCGCTCTGCAGTCTGAAGAAATACCGCTCTGCGGCGGCACGCATACTGAAAAAATGGGAAAAGCCCGGCGACGAATCGCCTTGGCCGCGCTTTCTGCTCTATACGCTGAAAGATGATGACGCCACCGAGGACTGGGAGAAGT
>CAKUAV010000061.1 GCA_934636425.1 uncultured Clostridia bacterium | reverse complement strand
GCCGCAGCGTGAAGAGAGTCCAGAGAGTCGAAGACTCTTTGGCGCAGGTTTGGGGCGCGCAGCCCCAACGTACTCCCGGCGGAAAGCATAACAGTACCAATGCGGCTGCGCAAAGACGCACAAGCGCAGCGAATACGCACCAACGCAGCCCCGCCGCAGCGTGAGGAGAGTCCAGAGAGTCGAAGACTCTTTGGCGCAGTCTGGGGCGCGCAGCCCCAGCGTACTCCCCGCGGAAAGCATAACAGTACCAATGCGGCTGCGCAAAGACGCACAAAGGCCGCGCCGCCAGTCCCGTTCCCCCGTTCCCCGTTCTCCGGTAACCCGTCGAGATCGCCATAAAGAAACGCACAAACCCGAAGTGAACCCACAAAGGCAGATAACCGCGCCAACACCGCGAGAACGCACGAATGGCGATCTCGACCCGGCGGAATAGGAACGCAAGCTATCGCAAGCCGTCCTGTTTGTCGCGAGACAAACAGCAGGCGTGAACGAAGGCAAAACGCGACAACAGAACTGTGAGGGCAGGCGCACTCCGAACGCAATGCCTCCGCCAGAACCGCAAGGACAGACGCAAGCCGAAGGCCAAGCGCGGCGAGAGAAAGCACTCTCCCGCCGCAGCGTGAAGAGAGTCCAGAGAGGCGGGCAGTGCCCGCTGACACTTGCTGCCGCGGCCGCTGTGCGGCTTCCTCTCCGCTCCGCGCGTGTCAACCCGACTCCGCGCCGCTTGGGGGCGGCTCGAGTCTGGACGATTGTGCGTGTTGGAATCATCGCTATACAGCCCGACCCGGCCGAGCATAAATTGGACTCGGCCGGGTCTTTCCGTGTACCCGGGTGACGCGCGTATACGCACCAACACAACCCCGCCGCAGCGTGAAGAGAGTCCAGAGAGGCGGCTGCGTCGCTTCCGCTTGAAGGCGTTCGTCCGCGCTGTCGCGGCGATGCGTTCTTCCGCTTCATAGGATAGTAAACAGTGCGCCGCCGCAGCGTTTGTGCCTGCCGGATATAGACCGGCAGAAGCGTTTGTGCGCGCGGGGAAACGACGGAACAATTCGGAATGCGGCGTTCGGAGGATGGAAGGCAAATTCCCGCTTGACAGCGCGCAGTGTTTGCAGTATGATAATATTAACGTTCATACCCGCGCAACGATAACGCTGAGGAGGAACAGACCATGAACAGGAAGTATGCTGTGCCCTATAAGGCCAGCGCGCCCACGGGCGGCGTTCGGCTGACGGGCGGCCGGCTGGGGCGGGCGTTTGACAACAACATCGCCTTCCTCAAGGGCTTCGATCTGGATCGCATGATGTACTACTACCGCGTCCATGCCGGCAAGGCGGCGCCCTCCGTGCCCTACGCCTGGCAGTCGGGTCATTTCGAGATCAACCTGAAGGGGCAGACGGCGGGCGAGTTCCTCTCGGGCGCGTGCACGTCGCTGCTGTGGCGGGAGGATCCCGAGCTGCGCGCAAAGGCCGACGCGGTCGTGGCTGAAATCGACGCGTGCAAGGACGGCGACGGCTTCATCATGCCCATAACGCGCGACGAATTCCACACCAAGGAGTATCCCAACTACACCCGCGCGTGGATCACGTTCGGCCTTCTGGACGCGGGCTACGCGGGCAATGCGCGCGCGTTCGAGCTGGCGCGCTCAATGACCGACTACTTCAACACCTGCGATCTGCTGCCCTATGTCAAGGACATGAATCTGGGCTTTCAGGGCATACTGGTCGGCACGCGCGTGTACGATTCGCCGCTCGGCAAGAGGGACGATATCGACGTGTGCGAAAAGTACTATCGCGAGACGTGGTGGCTTGAGCAGCTCATCGCCGACAACCAGCGCGCCATCTATCAGCATCCGGGCAACCATCCGCATTCCACGCTGCTGACAACGCTCGAGGGCTACTGCGATCTCTACCGCGCCACCGGCGAGGAGCTGTACATAAACGCCGTCCGGCACGCGCTCAAAATGTACGAGGACAAGTGGCAGCACGTCGGCGGCGGCATCAATATGTGCGAGGACGACACCTATTATCCCGGCTGCAACTGGCTGAGCATGAGGCACAACTACAACGAGCTGTGCTCCACCAACTTCTGGGTGCTGCTCAATCAGCGCATGCACCTGCTCGAGCCGGACAACGCGCACTATGTGGACGAGATGGAAAACTCGATCTACAATGTGCTGCTGGCCGCGCAGGTCGAGGATCGCGGCTTCCACTATCTCAACTTCCTGGAGGGCGGCAAGGACGCGCGCTGGCAGGATCGCTGCACCTGCTGCGCCTCGCTGGGCACGCGCCTTGTGGGTCTGCTGCCCCAGATGCTCTACACCACCTGCGACAACACAGTCTACGCCGACATATACGCCCCGAGCGTGGCCGAGCTCAGCATCGCCTCCGGCCGCGTCAAGCTGGCCTGCGAGACCGATATTCCGGACGGCGGCCATGTGAAAATCGAGGTGCTTAAGGCCGCCGCGCCGTTCACGCTCAAGGTGCGCATACCGCGCTGGGCGGCCGAGCCGGTGCGCATACGCGTCAACGACGAGGAGGTCGCGGGCGCGCCCTGCGGCTATGTGGCGCTGGACGTGAATGCGGGCGATGTGATCGAGTTCACAGTGCCCATGCGCTTCAAGGTCACGCATTACACCGGCGGCGAGGAGCTGGTGGGCGCTCAGCGCTATGCGCTCGAGTACGGCCCGCTGCTCTACGCGGCGATGGGCCCCAGCATCGTCCATGTCAACTGGGACGTCGAGCATCCCGAGGACGAATTCGAGTTCATTCCCGGAGAGAAGCGCAAAATGCGCATGAAGCACGACAACGCGCACGAATACTGGGCGTATATCGACATCGCCGACGAGCCGTTCAGCGTGTATCCCGTGGTCGGCAGCAGAGACTGATCGACCGCCTTCCCTTGAGGACAAATTGAGTGAGGGGCGCGTTGCCAGACGCAATGCGCCCCTTCGTCTGTCGAAAGCCGCGCATTCCTTTTCCGTTCCGCGCGGCTGCGCATGATCTGGAGCGCCTTTCGAAAGGGCAGGGCTGCTCAATCGGTCAGGTCTTTCGCCTTCAGCTGTAAGCGCGGCGAAGGACAGGCCGGATGGGCAATTTCCGGAATTTTTGAAACAGCTTCCAAAGACAGGAGATTTTTTTATGAGTCACAGCGAGCACAAAAGAGGCTCCTTTTCGGGCAAAATCGGCTTCATCCTTTCTGCGGCGGGCGCGTCCGTCGGGCTGGGGAACATCTGGCGCTTCCCGTATCTGGCCGCGAAGTATGGCGGCGGCATATTCCTGCTGATCTATATCGTCCTGGCCATGACGTTCGGCTATACGATGATCGTCGCCGAGACCTCCATCGGCCGCATGACCGGCAAGAGCCCTGTCGGCGCGTACAAGTCCTTCGGCAATCGGCCGGCGCTGCGCTTCGGCGGCTGGATCAACGCCGTCATTCCCATACTGATCGTGCCCTATTATTCGGTCATCGGCGGCTGGGTCATAAAGTATCTGGCGGAATATCTGCTGGGTCAGGCGCATCTCGTGGCCGCGGACGGCTACTTTGGCGCGTTTATCTCCAATGGCTTCTCGTCGGAGATGTGCTTCCTCGTCTTTGCGGCGATGACGCTGGTCATCATATTCGCCGGCGTTGAGAACGGCATAGAGCGCGTCTCCAAGGTCATGATGCCCATACTCGTGCTGCTGTCGCTGGTCATCGCCGCCTATTCCGTCACCCGTCCCGGCGCGCTGGAGGGCGTAAAGTACTTCCTCGTGCCCAATCCGAAGAACTTCTCGTGGATGACTGTGGTCGCCGCAATGGGGCAGATGTTCTATTCGCTCTCCATCGCCATGGGCATACTCATCACATTCGGCTCGTACATGAAAAAGGACGTCTCCATAGAGGATTCCACCCGCAATGTGGAGGTTTTCGACACGGCCATCGCCATCATGGCGGGCCTGATGATCATCCCCGCGGTGTTCTCGTTCTCCGGCGGCGATCCCTCC
This sequence comes from uncultured Clostridia bacterium, assembly GCA_934636425.1. Taxonomy (GTDB): domain Bacteria; phylum Bacillota; class Clostridia; order Christensenellales; family Aristaeellaceae; genus Firm-10. The sequence goes on along the minus strand of CAKUAV010000061.1, from coordinate 12,221 downwards.
GCGCTCAAGGCCGGCCCGTCGCTGATGTTCATCACAATCCCCAAGGTCTTCGATTCCATGGGGCTTGGCACGGCGATCGGCGTCGCGTTCTTCCTGCTGGTGCTCTTCGCCGCGCTCACCAGCTCCATAGCGCTCACCGAAAGCGCCGTATCGACGCTGCAGGACGAGCTGGGCTGGAGCCGCAGAAAATCCACCGCCGTCATGGGCGTCTCGATGGTGCTGCTGGGCAGCCTGTCCAGCCTGGGCTACGGCCCGCTTTCGAGCGTCACAATACTGGGCATGCAGTTTCTGGATTTCTTCGATTTCCTGACCAACTCGGTCATGATGCCCATCGCCGCCATCGCCAGCTGCGTCCTCGTATCGCGGGTGATCGGCGTTGAGCGCATCGAGCAGGAGGTCACGCTGAACGGCGGCGCGTTCCGGCGCAGGAGGATATTCAGCGCCATGATACGCTATCTGTGCCCCATATTCGCGGCGATCATACTCATCAGCTCCATCGCCAACGCATTCGGCTGGATCTCCATGTAACGCCGCCCCTCTGAAAAAAAGCCGCGCCGCCCGCTCCGAAAGGAGAGACGACGCGGCTTTTGCGCGCCTGAAGTTCATGCTTCGCCCTTTCCGCGCAGGCCTTTCATAATGCCATTGTTCGGCCGAAATTTGAGCGGCGCGGAAAATCCAATCGGGGCGCGCCGCCCTTTTTTCAGGCAGCGCAGACAAAACGCTTCATCGCGAAAAGGCGGAGGACAAGTCCTTCGCGCCAGACTGCCGAAAAACCTCCGGCAAACACAAGAGGGGCGAAGCCCTCTCGAATTTTCAATCATATTCAGCGGCGTGTATGGGGTGTACCGGGACGATTTTTGCGGCGGAAAATCCCATTTTCAGAGCAAAAACTTGAGAGGGACACGACGGGGAGCTTGCATCCCTGCTTACCAGCTTGCTAAGGCCTCTTTTGGCAGGCTGAGGAGGACGAGTCCTTCGCGCATTTCACGGCCATGCCGTTCGCATTGCGCATCGCTTTTGCGCGCCTGAAGTTCATGCCTCGCCCTTTCCGCGCAGGCCTTTCATAATGCCATTGCCCGGCCGAAATTTGAGCGGCGCGGAAAATCCGGTCGGGGCGCGCCGCCCTTTTTTCAGACAGCGCAGACAAAACGCTTCATCGCAGAAAGGCGGAGGACAAGTCCTTCGCGCATTTCACGGCCATGCCGTTCGCATCGCGCCGGCTTCTCGCCGCAGTTTTGCGTGAAAACCCCCAATCGCGTTTTGGGCGGAAACGTCTCAATATTCAGCCTGTTTCATCGCATCGCACCCCAGCGCCCGCAAAACGGTGCAAAAACGCCCCGCCCGGTCATGTGCAGTCGGGCGGGGCGCTGATTCATTGAGCCTGCTTCATCGGGAAGAGCACGCGTATCGTCGTGCCCTTGCCCACTTCGCTGGTCAGCTCGATTTCGGCGCGGTGTACGGCGGCGGCGTGCTTGACGATCGACAGGCCGAGGCCGGTGCCGCCCGAGGCGCGCGAGTGGCTCTTGTCCACGCGGTAGAAGCGCTCGAACACGCGGCGCTGGTGCGCCTCCGGTATGCCTATGCCGTCGTCGGCCACCTCGAGCAGCGCGCGCCCGTTCTCCGGCTTTACGCGCACAGTCACATGGCCGCCCGCGCGGTTGTAGCGTATGGCGTTGTCGCACAGATTGTAGGCGATCTCGTAGATCAGCCGCGGCACGCCCTGCACGCGCACGCTTTCGCCCTCGAGCGCGAGCGTCACGTTCTTTTTGCCTGCGCTCTCCTGAAGCGTGTCGGCCGCGTCTTTGGCAACGGAGAGGAGATCGACCGTCTCCATGGGCGGCGTCACGCCCTCGTCCAGCTCGGACAGGCGGATGATGTCCTCTATGAGCGCCATGAGCCGCGCGGCCTCGCTGCGTATGCGCTCGATAAAGCGCGGCTGATCCTCGCTCTTGACCATGCCGTTTTCCAGCAGCTCGGCGCTGCCCATGATCGACTGGAGCGGCGTCTTTAATTCGTGCGAGACGTTCGCGGTGAATTCGCGCTTCATCTGCTCGGCCTGAGCGCGCTCGGTGGTGTCGAACGCCACCAGCGCCACGCCCAGTATCGCGCCGTCCGACTCTATGCGGCTGCACTCGATCTGATAGATGCGCTCGCCGCGCTCGAGCTGCGCCGCGCCGCGTCCGGCTGAGAGCGCGTCGCGCACGGCGTTTGTCACCGGCACGTCGCGGCTCACTGTCACAAAGTCGCGCCCCGCGCAGTTCTCGTCCGCGTCAAACAGGCGCGTTGCGGCGGGATTGATGCTGAGTATGTGGTTGTCGGCATTGAGCAGCACAAGCCCCTCGTTCATGCTGCGCGTGACGGCGGAAAATTCGTCCTGCCGGCGCTTCAATTCGGCCACCTGCGCCTCGATGCGTTTGTTCTGCTGATCGATGCGCCGAAGCAGGGGAGAGAGCTCCTCGTAGGCGTCGTTGTCCAGCGGATGCTGAAGGTCGAGCGCGTTGAGCGGCGTGATGATGCGCTTCGACAAGCGCCGCGCCAGCAGGACCGATACGGCGATTGCGGCGAGCAGTATCGCAAAGAGCGCCTGCATGGAGCCCATGACCACTGTCAGCACCGTGTAAAACGACGCGGATACCCGCAGCACGCTGCCGTCTGCCAGCCGCCGCGCCAGATAGAGCGTCTTTTCGGTCATCGTGGTCGAATAGCGCTCGCTCTCGCCGCTGCCGGTTTCAAGCGCCTCGGCGATCTCGCTGCGGTCGGAATGATTGCCCATCTCCTCGGCGCTGGCCTCGGAATCGAACAGCACGCGGCCGTCGGCGGCGATCCATGTGACGCGGCTGGATGTGTCCTCGAGGCTGTCGAGATAGTCCAGCCCGTCGCGCTCGACGGAAGGGACGGCCAGCGCCAGCTCGGCGGAGAGCTCCTGCCGCTGCAGATTGGCGAAATAGCCGTACTGCACCGTGGCCACGGCGATGAAGCAGCCTATGAGCACGATCACGGCGGTCAGTATTATCGAACGGAAAATTTTCTCGGTCATACGCCGTCCTCCAGCCGGTAGCCGACGTTGCGCACCGTCTCGATCATGCGGCCGCAGTCGCCCAGCTTCTGGCGCAGCGTCTGTATGTGTACGTCCACAGTGCGCGTCTCGCCGGCATAGTCGATGTTCCAGACGTTCGAGAGCAGCTGATCGCGCGTGAACACCATCTTGGGATGGGAGAGGAAGAGCTTCAAAAGCTCAAACTCCTTGAATGTGAGGTTCACGCGGCTGCCGTTCGCCGTCACGGTGCGCTCGTCCAGACTGACAATGAGATTGCCCGCCCTGAGCACGCTGCCCTCGCCCAGCGGGGCGCAGCGGCGCAATACCGCCCGCACGCGGGAGACCATCTCCATCATGCCGAAGGGCTTGACCAGATAGTCGTCCGCGCCCAGATCGAGCGACTGTATCTTGTCGTATTCCATGCCCCTGGCCGTGGCCATGATGACGGGCAGCTGCCGTGTGGCGGCGCTGTCCTTCATTTTGCGCAGTATGGAAACGCCGTCCATGCCGGGCAGCATCACGTCCAGTATGACCAGATCGGGCGTTTCGCCCGCCAGCGCGGCGAAGAAGTCCTCGCCGTTCTCGAAGCCGCGCGCCTCGAAGCCGGTGGAATTGAGCGTATAGATTTCGATGTCGCGTATGCTCGCGTCGTCCTCAACGCACCATATTTTCATAGCGTGTCAGTCTCCTTTGTGAACGCCGGTGACCGAGAACAGCACCCACTCGGCGATGTTCACGGCGTGATCGCCGATGCGTTCAAAGTATTTTGCGATCATGAGCAGATCGAGCGCGTATTCGCCGTCGTCGGGAGAGGCGGCGATGTACTGTATCAGCGCGGTCTTGACCTTGAGGAAATACGCGTCCACAATGTCGTCGTGGGCGATCACCTCGTCGGCCAGCTTCGTGTCGCGGCGCACAAACGCGTCTATGCTGCCTGAGACCATGCGTATTGTCGCCTCGCCCATCTGGCCGATGAACGCGCAGTCCTCGCCGCCGCGTCCCTTGAGAAAGCCTATGATCTCGGCGATGTCGGAGGCCTGATCGCCTATGCGCTCCATGTCGGTGACCATCTTGAGCGCCGCCGACACCTGCCGCAGGTCCTTCGCCACGGGCTGCTGCTGGAGAAGCAGCTTCAGGCAGCGGGATTCCACGTCGCGCTCCATCTGGTCGATTTCGCCGTCCAGCGGCGCGATCTGCGCGGCCAGCGCTGTGTCGCCGCTCATCAGAGCGCGCGCGGCCATGGAAATCGCCTGCTCGCACAGCGCGCCCATCTCGATCAGTTCGCGGTTGAGCAGCTCCAGCTGCTCGTCAAAGCGAGAGCGAATCATATCAGCCGAACCTCCCCGTGATGTAGTCCTCTGTCCGCTTGTCCTGCGGCTGAGAGAAGATCACGTCGGTCGCGCCGAACTCGATCAGCTCGCCCAGCAGGAAGAACGCCGTGCAGTCGGAAATGCGGACGGCCTGCTGCATATTGTGCGTCACCATAATTATAGTATAGTTCTGCTTCAGCTGCAAGGCCAGCTCCTCGATTTTCGCGGTGGAAATGGGGTCGAGCGCGCTGGTGGGCTCGTCCATGAGCAGTATCTGCGGCTTGACGGCCAGCGCTCTTGCGATGCACAGCCTCTGCTGCTGGCCGCCCGACAGGCCGAGCGCGCTCTTCCTCAGGCGATCCTTCACCTCGTCCCAGAGCGCCGCGCCGCGCAGCGATTCCTCGACCAGCGTGTCGAGCTTTGCGCGCGCGCGTATGCCGTGGGTGCGCGGGCCGTAGGCGATGTTGTCGTATATGCTCATGGGGAAGGGGTTGGGCTTCTGGAACACCATGCCGATCTCGCGGCGCAATTCGCACACGTCGGTCGAGGGCGCGAATATGTCCAGATCGCGGTATTTCACATCGCCCTTTATGACCACGCCGGGGATCAGGTCGTTCATGCGGTTGAGCGTCTTCAAAAACGTCGATTTGCCGCAGCCCGACGGGCCGATCAGCGCGGTGATGGCGTGCTTTGGAATGTTCACGCTCACGTCCTTCAGCGCCTGCTGGGCGGGCGTATACCAGAGATTGAGGTCTTTAACGGTCAGTATGTCGCTCACAGGCTTCTCCTCCTCTTAAAGTACGCGCCGATCAGCGCCGCCGCGCCGTTGACGATCAGCGTCAAAATCATCAATATCGCCGCGATGGCGAACGCCACGGCGAATTCGCCCTGTTCCTTGGCGTAGACATAGAGCGCCACGGTGAGCGTCGCGCCCGCGCTGTGCAGGCCCTTCCACACGCCGTTTAATGCGTGCGCAAAGCCCGCCGTGAACAGAAGCGCCGCCGATTCGCCGAGGATTCGGCCGATCGAGAGTATGCAGCCGGTGATCACGCCGTCCACGCAGCCGGGCATGACCACTGTGCGTATGACGCGCCACTTGCCCGCGCCCAGTCCGAACGCGCCCTCGCGGTAGCTCTGCGGCACGGTTTTCAGGCTCTCCTGCGTGGTGCGCATGACTGTGGGCAGGTTCATGATGGCGAGCGTCATCGCGCCGGCCATCAGCGAGGTCTGCATTCCAAAGAACTGGCAGAACACCAGCATGCCCACGAGGCCGTATATGATCGACGGTATGCCGGAGAGCGTCTCGGCGGCGTATTCGATCACGCGCGAAAGGCGGCTGTTTCCGGCGTATTCGGTCAGGTAGATCGCCGCGCACACGCCCAGCGGCAGCACGATCAGCAGCGATGCCAGCATGACATAGAGCGTGTTGAGTATGTCGGGCAGTATGCCGATGGACTCGGTCAGATAGCTGGGCTTTGTGGACAGCAGCCGCCATGTGACGTTCGGAAGCCCCTTATAGAGCACATAGCCCACCAGAAACAGAGCCAGCGCCGCGGTCAATCCGGCGCACAGGCGCATCAAAAGGCGCATGACGAAGCCGTATGCGGCGCGCCTTCTCTTTATGTTATCGCTCATGGCGTTCCTCCCGTTTTTGCGCGTTCAGCGCCGACGCGCGCAGCATGACCTCCCGCTCGGCCTGACGGACATACGCGGCGGCGAGCCGCTTAATCATTTTCATAATCATTTTCCCTCCCGAGTGTGTCTCAAAAATTCCTTAAGGCGCGAGGACGGCGCCTTTTTACGCCATCTCTGCGTTAAAGCCCCTCGATTTAGCGCCGCTAAACCTTCGGGTCTTTGCCTTGGAAACCGCGACGGTTGAATCCCAAAGGATTCAAGCGCCGCGCCTTGTCGAGAAATTCGCTCGCCCTCGGGCCTTTCCCTTTTTGAGACCCACTCCGTTCCGCTTGAGGAAGAAGTTGAGCGCGGCGTTGATCAGCATGATGAACAGGAACAGCACCAGCGCGATGGAGAACAGCGCCTGCCGCTGCAAACCGCTCGAATAGGACATCTCGCTGGCCACGGCGGTTGTGAGGAAGCGCACGCTCTGAAACAGGCCGGGCATATTGGGCGCGTTGCCCGACACCATCATGACGGCCATGGCCTCGCCGATGGCGCGCCCCACGCCCAGCACGACCGCCGCCGCGATGCCGCTCCTGGCCGCGGGCACGGACACGCGAAACCACGTCTCGACCGGAGTCGCCCCCAGCGCGAGCGACGCGTCCTCATACTCCCTGGGCACAGCGTCCAGCGCGGTCAGCGACACCTTTATGATCGAGGGCAGTATCATGACCGCCAGCACGACCATGGCGGCCAGAAGCCCCGCGCCGTCGGGCACATTGAACGTTTTGCGTATGAACGGCACCAGCACCAGCATGCCCACGAGGCCGTAGACCACGGAGGGGATGCCGGCGAGCAGGCTCACGGCGCTCTCCATGACGGCGCGCGCGCGGCGGGGCGCCATCTTGGCCAGATAGACCGCGGTCATGAAGCCGACCGGCACGCCCAGCACGATCGCGCCCGCCGTGCCATAGACGCTGGTGAGTATGAAGGGCAGTATGCCGAATTTCGGCTCAGCGGCGGTGGAGGCCCACTTTTCGCCGAAGAGGAAATCGATCAGGCCGATCTTGCGTATGGCGGGCAGCCCGGCGATGATCAGATAGGCCGAGATCATCAGCACGCAGCCCACGGCGATCAGCCCCATGACGAGGAACAGGCCGTGTATGACGTCCTCCACAAGGCGCTTTCTGGTTACTTTCATGACTCAGATCCTCTCGATGTTTATTGACTGTGAAGTATCCTTCAAAGCCCAGGGATACGGAGAGACTTGCCCGACTCCAATAGGCGGAGGCCGCACCGCGGCGGTCGGGCAAGTCGTGCTGTATGCGACTGACAAGTGGAATCAGCACTGCCGACCTGCCGATTCAGCACCATCGAAGACTTGACCAGCTCCAATAAGTGGAGGCCGCACAGCCGCCGACTTCGCTCTATCGGAGACTTGCCCGACTCCAATTTATGGTCGGGCAAGCCGTGTTGTATATCGATGATGTCAATCCGCTCTAACGTCCAGACTCGAGCCGCCCTCAAGCGGCGCGGAGTCGGGTTGCGTGACTTGACCAGCTCTAATTTATGGCCGGGCAAGTCGTGTTGCATTGCGCGGCAGCAAGTGGAAGCCGCACTGCGGCCGGCAGCAAGTGGAAGCGGCACAGCCGGCGATTCAGTACTATCGGAGACTTGACCGGCTCTAATTTATGGCCGGGCAAGTCGTGTTGCATTGAGCGGCAGCAAGTGGAAGCCGCACTGCGGCTGGTCGGGCAAGTCGTGCTGTATATCGATGATGTCAATCCGCTCTAACGTCCAGACTCGAGCCGCCCTCAAGCGGCGCGGAGTCGGGTTGCGTGCGCGAAGCGGTGTGGATGCAGACTCAGTCTGCCGGCAGCAAGTGGATGCAGGCTCAGTCTGCGGCGGTGGGATCGACGTACGCGCTCACGGCGCCGGCCTTGGCGATGAGTTCAACCGCGTCGGCGGAGACAGCGTAGTCGAAGAAGGCCTGCGCGGCGGCGTTCAGCTTTTCATCGGTGCGGGTGACCAGCACGAAGGGGCGCTGCACGACGTAGCTGCCGTCCTTAACGGTGTCCTCGGTGGGGGCGACGCCGTTCACGGTGAGCGCCTTGACGGTGTCCTTGACGGCGGACAGGGAGGCGTAGCCGATGGCGGCGGGGTTCTGAGAGACGGTGGTGATGACGTCGCCGGTGGAGGTCAGCTCCTGGCGATAGAGGCACTTTTCCTTGGTGTCGGTGATGGACTCGAAGCCGTCGCGGGTGCCGCTGCCAGCCTCGCGGCCGACGACGACGATTTCAGCGTCCGCGCCGCCCAGATCCTTCCAGTTGGTGACTTCGCCGGTGTAGATCCTGGCGATATCCTCGACGCTCAGGTCGCTGATCGTGTTCTCGGGGTTGACGATGATGGCGATGCCGTCGTAGGCCAGCACGGCCTCAGTCAGGCCGCTCGCCTTTTCCTCATCCTTCAGCGCGCGGCTGGACAGGCCGATGTCGCAGCGCTTTTCAGAGACGGCGGTGATGCCGGAGCCGGAGCCGGTGGGGTTATAGGTGAACGTGACGTCCGGGTTCTTTTCCATGAACGACTCGCCCAGCACGCCGATGACCTTCTCCATCGAGGTGGAGCCGTCGGTGGCCACGCTGCCGCTCAGCTTGTCGGCGGAGCAGGCGCTCATAACGCCCAGAGCCAGAACCAGCGCCAGAACCATAGTCATGATCTTCTTCATTGTGAAACACACTCCTTTTTCCTTCTTCATCCTTTTCTCTTCCAACGATTGTTATAATACCCCAAGCGCATCAAATCGATCACCAGCGAAAAATCAAATTTATGTAAGACGGGCCGGCAGTGCCGGCTTCCACTCCGCTTCGCGCGCCAAATCCGCAGCGGCAGACGCGCACCGAACGCAAAACACCCCGACAGAACGATAGTGCCAGGCATAATGCCGATGACAAACCGCCCCGCCAGAACCGCAATCTCATGCGTGAACCGAGGGCATCCCCGCAACAGAGCCACAACGCCGGACACACTTATCCCGCGCTCCAATTCCGCATTCCGCATCCCGCGCCGTTCCCACGCGCGCACAATCGCCTGTGCCGGCGCTAAAACCGGCAGGCACTCACGCCGCGCCGGCTGACAATTCACGAGCATATGAAAAATACCGGCGCAGCGCCGCGCCAGCGCGGACAAGCGCATGACGCCGCCAATCGCCCGCTTCCGCGCTTTTGCGGACGCTTCGCTTCGAAAAAACGCAAAAAAATTTCAATTCGAGAGCGGTTTGTCCATATTCTGGGATTGGACAAATGCGCAAAAAGCAGTTATAATAAAGAAAGCGGCACATTGGCCGCTCAAACTTCCACAGAGGTTGAATAATGAGAAAAATACTTCCCGGCATGGCGATGCTCTTCGCCCTGCTCATGATATTGCTCGCTGCGCCGGCTGTCGGCGAGGAGCGGGACGTCGCGCTGTTCCTCAACAGCCGCGAGACGTTTTGCCCCATCTATACCGGCACGCAGCGCGCCTATACGTTTACGCCCGACAGCGGCGGCGTGTACATATTCCGCGGCTTTCCCGCCGGCGAGATCAGCGCGCCGGTGTATGCGCGGCTCTACAACGCCCGGGGCGAAATGATCGGCAATGCGTCCGGCAGCGGCGCGTTCGTCATCGAGGCTGCGCTGGCCGAGGGCGAACCGGCGCGGCTGGTCGTGTCGTCCTATAACACGGCGGTGAACACGCGCGTCGAGGTCATGGCCTCGGTGTACGGCCGCTGCTTCAATCAGCCGGCGCGTCTGGGCAGCGGCAGCGTGTCCTACAACCGCGCCGTGGTCAGGCCGCGCGACACGCACTGGTACGCCTATGTGCCCGACACGGACGGCTGGTACGTCGTGCGCACAGAGTCGGCCGGGCGCAGCGCGCTCGATACGAACGGCTGCGTCGTGGACGACGCCGGCCGCGTGATCGCCGAGAACGACGACGTGCTCTTTCCCAGCGACGGCAACTTCAGGATGTGCCTCTATCTGTACGCCGGAAAGCAGTATTACATACGCGTCAGCGCCGCCTCCAACGCCACGGGCAGCTATCGCCTGATCGTCGCCGCGCCGGAAAGGGGCGCGCGCCTGCCCATACGCATGACGCTGAGCGAGGCCGCCGTCACCGTCAAAATCGGCGAGAAGCACGCGCTCACGTCGACCATTCTCCCCGACGTCTGTCAGGACGATCAGATGTGGATCAGCGAGAACAGCGCCGTGGCCAGCGTCAGCAATGAGGGCGTGATCACCGGCGTGTCGGCGGGCGAGACGTACGTCCATGTCTACGCCGGCCGGCTCGAGGTGCTCTGCCGCGTGACCGTGCCGGAAACGCGCGCGTCGTCGATTTCCTACGGCGAATCGCAGATTTCGCTCCGCGAGGGCGATACGGCCAGCGCCGCGCCCATAATACTGCCGGAAAACGCCGCCGTGTCGCTGCGCTATGAGAGCGCCGACGAAAGCGTTGCGCGCGTCGATCAGTCGGGCGCGCTCACCGCCGTGTCGGTGGGCGAGACGGTCGTCACTGTGCGCGACGACGAAAGCGGCCTGAGCGCCAGAGCGACCGTGATCGTGACGGCTGCCGGGCGGCGCTACCGCGCTCTGGTGCTGGGCGAGCAGAACTACGCGGCGGGGCGCACGCGCGTGGGCGGCCTGAACACGGCGCAGGGCGTGGCCGATATGCTGGCCGAGCAGGACATAGACGGCGAAAAGTACGCCGTGACGCTGCGCATGGACGTGACGCGCGAGGAGCTGATCGCCGCGATCAGCGAGACGTTTGCCGACGCGACGGACAAGGATCTGTCGCTGTTTTACATCAACTGCCACGGCGATTACGACGGCTCGGCCTACATAGAGCTGCACGACGGCACGCGCGTTACGGCGGCGCAGCTGGAGCTGCTGCTGCGGCGCATACCGGGCAAGGTGGTCGTGATCATGGACTGCTGCCGCAGCGGCGGCTTTCTCGCCGACGCGGGGCGCTTTGCGGGCGCGGTTCAGCTGGCCTTTTCAAAGCCGAACGGCCCGCTGACCGACGACAAGTACATCGTGCTCACGTCCGCCGGAGCGGATCAGGACAGCTATCGCCGCTCGTTTGCCGAGGGCGACGGCGAGGAGAGCATGGCCACGATCATGGCGCGCGCGCTGTGCGAGGGCGCGGGCTGGGATCTGATCGGCAACCGCATAGGCACGCTCAAGGCCGACGCGGACAAGAACCGCCAGATCACGCTGCAGGAAATCTACCTCTATCTGAGCCGCCGCGTGATGTACTATCTCGAGGGCACGGGCGTCGAGCAGACCGTGTGCGTCTGGCCGGAGGGCGACCAGACCGTGCTCTTTGGCCGCGCGAAGTGAAAAAAATCGATCAGCATCATAAAGACCGCCGACCGGCGCGCAGCCAGTTGGCGGTCTGTTTTTGCATTCGCCATGCCGTCCTGCGGGCGAATCCAGAAGCCGGTCGCGCCTTCGGGGGCGCGCGAGAGACGCTGCGGAATCAAAGGGCGCTGCGGGGCGCTGTTCCGCGCTGGCGCGGCGCTGCGGCGGCGGTTTTCATATGGCAGTGAATTGTCAGCCGGCGCGGCCTTTGTGTCTGCCGGTTTTAGTTCCGGCACAGGCGGTTGTGCGCGCGGGGGAACGGCGCGGGAAACGCGGAATGCGGAATTGGAGCGCGGGATGAGCGCGTCCGGTGATACGCTTCTATCGCGGGGTTTTGCCTTCGTTCACGCCTGTCTTTGTGATTCTGTCGCGGCGCATTCCCTCGGCGTGTGTCCGGTGATATGCTTCTATCGCGGGGTTTTGCCTTCGTTCACGCCTGCTGTTTGTCTCGCGACAAACAGGACGGCTTGCGGTATCTTGCGTTCCTATTCCGCCGGGTCGAGATCGCCTTCGTGCGTTCTCGCGGCGTTGGTGCGGTTATCGGGCACATCTGGTTCACTTCGGGCTTGTGCGTTTCTTTATGGCGATCTCGACGGGTTACCGGGGGACGCGGAGGACGGGGTACGGGGCTGGCGGCACGGCCTTTATGCGCTTTTGCGTAACCACATTGGCTTTGTAATGCTTTCCGTGGGGAGTACGTTGGGGCTGCGCGCCCCAAACCTGCGCCAAAGAGTCTTCGACTCTCTGGACTCTCTTCACGCTGCGGCGGGGTTGCCTTGGTGCGTATTCGCGGCGCATTCCCTCGGCGTGTGTCCGGTGATATGCTTCTATCGCGGGGTTTTGCCTTCGTTCACGCCTGCTGTT
>CAKUAV010000060.1 GCA_934636425.1 uncultured Clostridia bacterium | reverse complement strand
CCAAAGAGTCGAATGTGGAAGCGGCACTGCCGCCTCTCTGGACTCTCTTCACGCTGCGGCGGGGTTGGGGTGGTGCGTATTCGCGGCGCTTTTCCTCGGTGCGCGGTTAGCGATGCGGTTCTGACGCGGCGTTTGCCTCGGCTCACGCCTGCTGTTTGCCGCATGGCGACAAACAGGACGGCTTGCGGTATCTTGCGTTTCTATTCCGCCGGGTCGAGATCGCCATTCGCGCGTTCTCGCGGTGTTGTTCGGTTATCTGCTTTTTGCGGGTTCACTTTGGGGTTGTGCGTTTATTTGCGGCGATCTCGACGGGTAACCGGGGACGTGGGGGACGGAGTTACGAAGAGAACGGGGCTGGCGGCGCGGGTTATGTGCGTCTTTGCGCAATCGCATTGGCTTTGCTGCGCTTTCCGCGGGGAGTACGTTGGGGCTGCGCGCCCCAAACCTGCGCCAAAGAGTCTTCGACTCTCTGGACTCTCCTCAGGGGCTGGCCGAGTGAGAGAGTGCGTTTCACGCAGCGGGGCTGGAGTGGTGCGTATACGCGCCGGCCGTCACCCGGGCACACGGAAAGACCCGCCCGGCTCTGATTTATGGCCGGGCGGGTCGGGCTGTATAGCGATGTTACCTACACGCGCCAACGTCCAGACTCGAGCCGCCCCCAAGCGGCGCGGAGTCGGGTTGCGTGCGCGAAGCGGTGTGGAAGCGGCACAGCCGCCGGGTTGCGTGCGCGAAGCGGAGTGGAAGCCGCACTGCGGCTAGACGACGGTGCCGGTTATGGCGTAGAGATAGGAGAAGACGCAGGTGAGTATGATCGAGAGCCCCATGATGATCAGATAGGCGCTCTTGCGGCGGCTGATGACGGCGAGCATGGGATAGATCGGATACATCGCCGTGATCAGGCGCGAGCCGCTCAGCAGCCAGCTGGGGGAGAGCGTCAGCGCCATGTAGAGCCAGGCGTAGAGGCCGTCGCCCGGCTGAATGACGGTGGAAAACGAGAGCAGCATGAGCGCCGCGCTGAAAATCGCGATGGCCTGCGGAATCCACGTGCCCAGCTGCCAGCCCAGATCGCCATAGCTGAACGCCAAATCGATGGAATAGCGCTGCGTCTTCCAGATGGAGCCGAAGCCCTGATTCCAGTAATCGTGCAGCGTGCTGACGAACGCCACGGGCGAGCCGGCCACAAGCGCATTGATCAGCATATAGGCGCACGTGCCCAGCGGAATGAGCAGACACAGCAGCATAAACGCCGCCAGCAGCCGGAAAAACCGCGCCTTGTGCGCGCGATACAGATTCAGGCAGTGCAGATACTTCATCATTTCCAGAAAAACCGGCACGATCACCAGCACGCCCGCCAGCCGCGTGGCCGCGCACAGCGTTCCGAACGCCACAGCCGGCAAAAACGCCCGGTTGCGCGCGCACAGCACCGAGAGCAGCGTCAGCATCAGGAACAGCGACTCCGCGCACGGCACAGAGAAGAACAGCGACAGCGGCGAAAACATCATCAATATCACCGCGCGCCGCGCCGCCCGCTCGCCCTGCTCCGCCGCCACAAGCCGGAACATCGCCCAGCCGGCCACGAGCAGCGCCAGATTCGACACGACAAACCCGGCAAACACATAGTGCCCGAAGAATAAAAACGCAAAAAAGCGCACCAGATACGGATAAAGCGGCAGATAATTCAGCATATCCGGCGCGGACGCATAGCCGTTTCGCGCCAGATTGATGTAGCCCGCCGCGTCCCAGCGCACCCAGTGGCTGATCGCCGCCTGAAACAGCGCGTCCAGCGAGCCGGTCAGACAGCTGCCCACCATCGCCGAGGCCAGTATCAGCAGCCGGCTGACCAGCGTCAGGCACATGATCCACACGATCAGGTGAATCTGGTTGTGCAGCGCCCATTCGTTGCGCCTCAGCCTGCGCCTCAGCTGGCGCGAAATCACCGACGGCTCGGTCTCGGGCCCCTGCGGCTCCAGCGCGCGCCGGTCAATCAGCCGCCGAACAAGCGGCCCAAACTCAATGCCCGGCGCCAGCGGCTCGGCCAGATAGCGCAAAACGAGAATGACAAACGAACATCCCGTTATGGCCGCCAGCAGCCACGGGACGAGCGATGAAAGCAAATCGGCCAATGTACTCACGTTGACAAATCCTTTTCTGTATAAACTGTGCGGCAAGGCGCGTCGCCTCGCCCGAAAGCCCGTCGGGCGCGTGCTTTTCTTCGGCCGCGCAGCCGTGGCTGAAGAGAAACATGCGCAAAACTCAAAGCCGCATATTCGGCAGATGCTCAAACTTGCCCGGCGCGGGAAAAAATCGCCAGGCAAGCTGTGTGCGCGTCCATGCGCATTTCAAAAGGGGCAGACTTGTCTCCCGCGAAGGCCGTTCCGCCGATTCCGCTGCGGTGTTCGGCGGGAGCGCCAAAGCGCGTCGCGGCGCGCAGCGCGATGTGCGCTCGAGCGATTGTCGGCGTTCGCCTGCCGCGGCGGCATGGCCGCATGGCGAAGCGGGGCTATGCGCCCGCGCGGTTCGCCGATTCCGCGGCGGCGTTCTGCGGGAGCGCAGAAGCGCAGCGCGATGTGCGTTCGAGCGGTTGTCGGCGTTCGCCTGTTGCGGCGGTCTGTTTCGACTTGGCCGCATGGCAAAGCGGGGCGATGCGCCCGCGCGCATGTCGAAGGCCGCTTCACTTGAGCCGGTCGGCGTTCGCCTGTCGCGGCGGCATGGCCGCGTGGCGAAGCGGGGCGATGCGCCCGCGCGCATATCGAAGGCCGCTTCACTTGAGCCGGTCGGCGCTCATCTGCCGCGGCGGCGGGGCGCGCCGGAAAATGCGCTATATAATAGGAAGAAACGCCGGATGATCAGCGCTTCCGCTCGCCGAAAACAGGCAGGTGGCGCTGGGGGCGCGTGTCCTTCTTCTCGCCCATGGCGGGGCGGCCGTAGACCGACGGATCGTAATCGGTGTGGCGCGGGTCGCTCGCGTAGGGGTCGGAATCGCTGTCCCAGTCGGCGAAGTCGGCGTCAGGCCGGGGCGCGGGCGCGGCGTAGGGATCCTGCTCGTCCTCGGCGAAGGGATCGTCGAAATCGCTCTCGGGCGCGGTCATCTGGGGCATGTGGCGCACGGGCTGGGGGCGCGGCGCGCGCTTTTTGCGCTCCACGGGCACCTCTTCATACACGATCTGCCGCTTGCGCAGCCACAGCCAGTAGGGCCGCCAGCGGATCATCCAGATCAGCCAGTCGACCACCAGCCCGGCGACGATTATCGTCAGCGCCAGCGATTTCCAATGATCCGCGAACCAGCTCAGGAAGCCGCCCGCCATGTCCGCCTGAAAGAAATTCCAGACCCAGAGCGCGATCAGGCGCATCCAGCTGAGCATCACTTCAATCAGACCCTGGGCAAAAACGCTGTTTTCCAATATGCAGACCTTCTTTCAGTCAAAAAAGCTTTATTCGATCGTGACCGTGACGACGGCCGGGTCGGTTTCGATCGTGAGTGTGGAGGCGTCGCAGCCGTCTATGGCGACCGCCACGGGCAGCTCGTACTGACCCTTTGTCAGGCCGGTCACGTCGACATAGACGTTCACATCGCCGTCGTCGATTTTGTTTACGGCGGAATAGGGGCCGCTGAGCCGCACGTCCGCCTTGTCGGCCGACAGCGTGACCGCCGCGTCGGACGATTTGCCGCGCACGCCTATGGCCATGCCCTGGAACGAATCGGTCAGCGTGCTCTCGGCGATGTAGACCGTGACGGTGACCTGCTCGCTGGAGATATAGCGTATGTCGCGCACGGCGTTGATCGTGGATATGGCGGTGAAGCTGCTCGTGCGCCCGTCCACGCTGATGGGCACAAAGCTCAGCTCGTCCAGCTCGTCCAGCAGCGACTGCTCGCCCGCCACGGTGATCGTTTCCGGCTGAACGTCCACGCCGGTGATCTCGTAGCCGTCGGGCAGCGTGCCGACCGTGGCCGTGTCGATGTTGCGGCTGACGCTCAGCTGCGCCTTGGGATAGACGTCTATGCTCATCATGATGAACGAGGGCGATGCGGTCAGCGCGCTGCCGATCTCATTGCCCTGCGCGTCGAGCAGCGTGAGCGGGGCGGAGCGGTCGTAGGAGGCGGTCTGGCCGGTCACGTCGATCTGGACGCGCGCGGAGGCCACCATCTGAAGCAGCGACGAGGGGCCGGACACCAGCACCTGCGCGGGGTTGGTGCGCGTGATGTTGTACCACAGGCTGCTCTTCACGTCGCCGGTGAACTCGACGTTGACCGGCACATAGCGCGAGCCGCGGCTCTCGATGGTCACCTCGACGCTGGAGGGCGTGATCTGAACCACCTTGCCGTAGGCGGTCACGCCGATCAGATCGACCTGCTGAACGCCGGCCTTTGTGACCTGCGACAGATCGAGCTCTGCGCGCACAGTGTCGTTTGTGACGCGCGAATAGTTGGACTGGCTGGCCTCGACGCGCACATGGACGGGGTCGAGCGCGCTCACGTCGGTCAAGAGCGCCAGATCGCGGCTCTGGAGGATTGTCAGTCCGCTGGTGGCGATCTCCACATTGGCGAGCGTCTTTATGCTGGTGATCGACGAATCGACCGATATGATGTAGCTCCACAGGAACATGGCGCACACAACGGAGAGGATTTTCCAGCCCAGATTGTGCGCGAGTATGCCCCAGAATTTTTGAAGCGCGCTTTTTGCGACTGCCCAGAACTTTTTCATTGCGCTTTCCCGTCCTTTCCGCCCTTGCCGGCGCGGGTGAACAGACGGTGGCCGCCGTTCTGCTCGTCGCCCGATTTCATCAGCTCGGAGAGTATGCCGTAGAGCGCCTTGGCGTCCAGATAGCGGTTGAGCCGGCCGTCGTGCGCCATGGATATCACGCCGGTCTCCTCGGAGACGATGAGCACGGTCGCGTCGGTGGTCTCGGATATGCCCAGCGCGGCGCGGTGGCGGGTGCCCAGCTCGCGGCTGATGGAGGAGTTCTCAGACAGGGGCAGGAAGCAGGCCGCGGCGGTGATGCGCCCCGAGCGGACGACCACGGCGCCGTCGTGCAGCGGCGTGTTCGGCTCGAATATGTTCTCGATCAGGCCGCTGGAGATCTCCGCGTCGATCATCGTGCCGCTGGCGATGATGTCGTTGAGGCCGGTCTTGTTTTCGATGACGATCAGCGCGCCCACCTTGCGCCGGGAGAGATTGGTGAGGGCGTGTATCATCTCCTGAATGTCGTGCTCGGAGGACATGGGCTTGCGGTCGCCGCTCAATACGCCGCTGCCGGGGAGATTCGAGCGGCCGATCTGCTCGAGGCCGCGCCGCAGCTCGGGCTGAAAGAGCACGACGAGCACGACCACGCCGGTGTTCATGACCTGGCGCAGTATCCAGTTGAGCGCGTTCAGCTCCAGCATATCGCTGAACCATGTGAGCAGCAGCACGACCGCCAGGCCCTTCAGCACGGAATTGGCGCGCGTCTGCCGCACCAGCTTTATGACATAATAGATCGCCATGGCGACGGTCAGTATATCCAGCCCGTTGCGCCAGCTCAGGCTGCCCACAAGGCTGCTCAACAGGAGCAGAAACTGCTGCCACAGATAGCTGATCTGAACCATACATAAACCTCCACAATATTTCCCGCTTCTATTATAATACAAAATCGGCGGTTTGCAAATGGCTTTTTCGGAAATTCTGGTTATTGCGGCGCGCAGAATATCGCACCGCGCCCGGCGAAGCGCCCTCGTTGGGCACAACCCATTTCCTTTAGACGCGCGGACGGGCGGAAAAGATTCATGCGCGGAAAAATATTTTGTGTTTGACAGTGAGGGGGCGGCTATGCTAGAATATTATTGTGAGTAAATTATGGCAAGAGGTGCGAAAGACGATGAAGAAGGGTCTTCTGGCGGCGCTAATGGCCGCACTGATCATTCTGCTGGGCGCATGGGCGCTGGCCGAGGAGGAAACGCTGGCCGTCACTGTGGACGGACAGGCGCCTGCGGGCGTGGTCGAGGTGGACATAAGCCGCGTGAGCACGCTGAAGCTCGAGGCCAATATGCCGGTGAAGGCCTACCGCCGCTCGAGCAGCAGCCGCTGCGACATTGCGCCGGACGGCACGCTGACTGTGAAAAAGACCGGCAGCTTTACAATCACGGTGACCGCGGAAAACGGCCAGAGGGCGACGGTCAAATTCAAGGCCGTCAAAAAGGCGACCGCGATCACGATTACCGGAAACAGCCGCGAGCTGGCCGCGGGCAGGAAGCTCTATCTGAAGGCGAGCGTTCAGCCCTCGGGCGTGAACAACAGGAAAGTGACATGGACGAGCAGCGACCCGTCCGCCGCGACTGTGGACGCGCGCGGCCGCGTGACGGCGCAGAATGTGAGCGCGCGCAAGAGCGTCACGATCACCGCGACGGCGAAGGACGGAAGCGGCGTAACAGGCAGCTATGACCTGACGATTACGCCCGTCGCGTCCGGCGTGAAGCTCTATCTGGACGGCGAAATCGTGAACGGCAAAACGCTGTATGTGGACGTAAACGCCCTGAACACGCTCAGGCTGACCGCCGAGATCGAGCCGGCGGACGCGAGCCAGCGCGTGAAGTGGACCAGCTCCAGCCGCGGCCGCGCCACAGTGACCGGCGGCAATGTGGCGATCAAAAAGCGCGGCAATGTGACAATCACCGCCGTGGCCGAGGACGGCAGCCGCGTTTCGGCGCGCGTCGTGCTGAAGATCGCATCGATCAGCAAGACCGTGACCGTCAGCGGCGCGGACACGCTGCCCGCCGGCAAGACGGCGAAGCTCTCCGCACAGGTGCTGCCCAGGGACACGACCGACAAAAAGGTGATCTGGTCGAGCTCCAATCCCGCCGTGCTGAGCGTGGATTCGCGCGGCCGCATCAGGGCGGGCAGCGTGACCAGCGCGACGAATGTGACAATCACCGCGACCGCGCGCGACGGCGGCGCAGTGGGAACGCGCACAGTGACCGTGACGCCGCGCGCCATGGCTGTGAACGTCACGCGAAACGGCGCGGCGATCCCGAACGTCGTGTTCATAGACTCGGGCACGATGACGCCGGTCAGGCTGGGCGCGTCGGTCTATCCGGCGGACGCGGCGCAGAACGTGACCTGGAAGAGCGGCAACAACCGCGTCGTGCGCGTGGACAACAACGGCGTGCTGACGCCGGTCAAGAAGGGCAAGACCATCGTCACAGCCTCGGCCAACGACGGCACCGGCGTGAAGCGCACGTTCTATGTGGCCGTGGGCGACTTCAGCCAGATGCCCTATTACATCGAGGTGGACAAGACCAATCAGGTCATACGCGTCTATGAGCGCGGCGACGGCACATACACGCATCTCATACGCCGCATGGTGTGCTCGACGGGGCGCATCGACAGCAAGCTGCCCGACAAGCTCTACGAGATGAGCGGCGCGCGCCTGAAGTGGTGCCGCGCGGCCGACGGCCATCTGTACATGCAGTACGCCACGCGCATATACAGCTCGTATATGTTCCACGGCGTGCCGACCGACGGCGTGGGCGGCAGCCGCGTCAAGGCCGACTATTACAGAAAGCTGGGCGAGCGCGCCTCCGGCGGCTGCATACGCATGCTGTGCGCCGACGCGAAGTGGATATTCGACAACGTGCCGAACGGCTCGTTCGTGCTGGTGATGAAGGGCGCGCGCAATCCCGCCGAATACGCATCTGTGACCGTGCCCGCCGCCAACCAGACCGGCAGCCTGATCTGGGACCCCACCGACGACAACCCCGCCAACCCGTACTACAACGCCGAATACACCTCTGAGGTGAAATGATCGAGCGACGAAGCGCCGGCTCTCCCGCATATCCGGGGGAGCCGGTGTTTTTTGCGTGCGGGGGAAAGTTGGTGAAACAGACCGGGGTTTGTTCTGGCGCGGCGGCGATTGCGCGGCGGCGGCATCGGCGAAAAGGGCGCATTGTTTGCGATGGGAAGCGGGCGCGCGTGGGGGGCGGGAGATGCGCGCGATTGAGGGAAACAGACCGGGGTTTGTTGCGGGTGCGGCGGCGGAGAAGACCGGGGACGAGCGGGTCTGTCTGTGAAAGAAAAAGCGGCTCTCCCGCATGAGTGGGAGAGCCGGTGTTTTGCGCCGTCGTCAGATCCGGCTCAGAGAGCGCGCGACCGCGCCGGCGTATATGTAGAAGGGCAGCGCCACGTCCGCGCCCAGATCGCCGCTGGCCACCTCGAGGTTGTAATAGCCGTCATAGCCGATCTCGCCGAGCGCGCGGGTGAATGCGTGATAGTCCATTTTTTCGCACCAGCCGGAGGACGTGTAGGGAATGATGTGCTCGTCCTTGCCCGCGTTGCCGTTGACGTGCAGCGCGAACAGCTTTTTGCCGTAAATGCGCGCCATTTCGGCAATGTCCAGATGGAATATGTTGGCGTGGCCGGTGTCTATGCACGCGCCCACCAGCGGATGGTCGATTTTTTCGATGATGGGCATGATATCCTCGGCGCGCGCGACGTGGCTGTCGGCGTAGTTGAGGCCGTACACATTCTCGAGCGCCAGCTTGACATGATTCTTCTCGAGCAGCGGGAGCATTTTCTCGGTCATGCGCAGATTGCCCTCGCGCGTGAGAGAGGCGCTTTTTTCGTCAAAGAACGGATGCAGCACCGCCACCGGACAGCCGATTTCGCCGCAGACGTCCAGCGCGCGCGCATACGAGGGCAGCATGAAATCCTCGAACGCCTGCCATGTGCCGTCGCCCGGCAGCGCGATGTGCCCCGGATAATAGGGCAGGTGGCACTGCGCCAGACTGAGCCCCGCGCGCTTCAAGTCATTGGCTTGCGCGACGATCTTCTCCCGCCACGCGCTCTGCGCGATGATTTCCGGCTCGGTCGAATGCGCGTCCATCGCCAGATCAACGCCGTCAAAGCCCGCAAGCTTCATCATGCACGCCGAATCATACGCGCCTATGCGCGCCATGCGTATGCCGTGTTCCAGTGATGTGGATGTTTTCATGTCTTTCATCCTCCTGTGATGGGATGGCTTCATTTTAGCACACGCGGCGAAAAATGACAAGCCTGATGTAAAACAGACTCTGGTCTGATTTGCGCTTTCGGGCGCGGAATAGACCGGAGTCTGCATTGCGCGCACAAACGCCGCGGAATCAATGCGGAATGCGGAATTGGAACTGCTGAAAAGCGATTCCGCGCCCGCGCGGAACAACGGATTTGGCTCTATCGGAGACTTGCCAAACTCCAATTTATGGTTTGGCAAGTCGTGTGGTGCTGCGCGGCAGCAAGTGGAAGCCGCACTGCGGCAACCGGCACAGCCTGCTCCGCACTATCGGAGACCCGCCCGGCTCCGACCTATGGTCGGGCGGGTCGTGTGGTGTTGCGCGGCAGCAAGCGAAAGCAGGCTCAGCCTGCCGGTATTGCGGTCACATTTTACATGAATGTGCCGCTTTCTGCTTGTACTTAACGCGCGCCGGATGTATAATAAGGCGATTTTGAAATGAAGGTAAGGGGAGACCTGATTATGAGACTGCTTTTGTCTGTCGCCTTTGCGCTGGTGTGCGGGCTGATGATGACGCGCGTTATAAAGCCGCTCAAGCTGCCCGCCGTGACGGCCTATCTGATCGCGGGCGTGCTGATCGGGCCGTATTGTCTGGGGCGGCTGGGCATTCCGGGCATAGGCTTTGCGACGTATGACGAGGTGGAGAACCTCGAGGTGATTTCCGATGTGGCGCTGGGCTTCATCGCCTTCGCCATAGGCAACGAGTTCCGGCTGTCGGCGCTCAGGCAGACCGGCAGGCAGGCGACCGTGATCGGCATTGTGCAGGCGCTCACGGCCACTGTGCTGGTGGATATTGCGCTGCTGCTCCTGCATCTGGCCATTCCGGACAAGCTGAGCGTGCCCTCGGCGATCACGCTGGGCGCCATTGCCACGGCCACCGCGCCCGCGGCGACGCTGATGGTCGTGCGCCAGTACAAGGCCAAGGGCAAGCTGACCGACATACTGCTGCCCATCGTCGCTCTGGACGACGCAGTGGGTCTGGTGGTGTTCGCGGTGTCGTTCGGCGTGGCGCGCGCCATGGTGAGCGGCGCGTTTGATCTGGTGAGCGTGATTGTGGAGCCGCTGCTCGAGATCGTGCTGTCGCTGGGTCTGGGCGCGCTGCTGGGCGTGATACTGACGCATCTGGAGAAGCTGTTCAACTCGAATTCCAACCGCCTGTCGCTGGCGATCGGCTTTGTGGTGCTGACTGTGGCGCTGTCGCTGATCAAGTTCGAGGTGTTCGGCGTTCACATCGGCTTTTCGTCGCTGCTCACCTGCATGATGATGGGCACGATGTTCTGCAATCTCTGCCTGCTCTCCGGCGATCTGATGGAGAAGTGCGACCGCTGGACGTCGCCGCTGTTCGCGCTGTTCTTCGTCATCAGCGGCGCGGAGCTGGAGCTGGGCGTGTTCTCCGACATTGCCATTGTGGGCATCGGCGTCGTGTACATACTCTTCCGCTCGCTGGGCAAGTATCTGGGCGCGTTTGGCAGCGCGCACGTCATGAAGTGCGACCGCAACATCGTCAAGTATCTGGGCATCACGCTGCTGCCGCAGGCCGGCGTGGCGCTGGGCATGTGCGTCACCGCCTCTCAGCTGGGCACGGCAGACGGCTCGCTCATACGCAACATCACGCTCTTCTCCGTGCTGATATACGAGCTGATCGGCCCGATGCTGACCAAGATGGCGCTGACCGCCGCCGGCGACATACAGCCGATGAGCGAGGAGGTCGCGCGTCGCCGCGAGACCAAGATCCAGCAGGCGCTGACCGAACGCAGCGAGGACGGCCAGCAGCAATAACGGCGTTTTTTCAGCCTCCGCAGACCCCATCGTTGGGTTTGTGGGGGCTTTTTTGCGCGCGCGGGGATATTTCACGCCGGCGCGGGCACAATGCGCCTGTGCGCTTCACCGCATGAGGATGCGGCGGCGCGGAGACGGAGTTCGCCCGGAGCGCTGTGCCGCGCTGACGCGGCGGCCGCAGTGCGGCTTCCACTTGATGCGCTTGCGGATTATCATATGTCAGCAAATTGTCAGCCGGCGCGGCGATAAGTGCCTGCCGGTTTTAGCCCCGGCACAGGCGTGGGTGCGCGCGGGGGAACGGGGGGGAACGCGGAATTGGGGCGCGGGGATGAGCGCGGTTGGCAGGGCGGCTCTGGCGGGGTGATTGGCTTTGGCGCACGGTTGGCATTGTGGTTCTATCGCGGGGCTTGCTGTCGGTTTGCGCCCGGCGTTGCGGTTCTGGCGGGGCGGTTTGCGCTCGCGCGCGTTCGGCGGTGCGTTTCTGTTGCCGCGTTGCGCTCGCGCGCGTTCGGCGGTGCGTTTCTGTTGCCGCGTTGCCCTCGCGCGCGTCTGGCATCGCGTTCCTGTCACGGCGTTACCCTCGCGCGCGGTTGGCATTGCGGCTCTGGCGGGGCGGTTACGTTCGGAGTGCGTCTGTCCTCTCTGTTCTATTGCGGCGATTTGCCTTCGGTTCACGCCTGTCTTTTTCCTCTTCGAGGAAAAAGAGACGGCTTGCGATGCCTTGCGTTCCTATTCCGCCGGGTCGAGATCGCCATTCGTGCGTTCTCGCGGTGTCGGTGCGGTTATCTGGCTTGGCAGAAACGCGGAGCTGGTCTGCGCGGCGATGCGCTTTCTGTCGCCGCGCTTGCCCTCGATTTACGCTCGGCGTTGCGGTTCTGTTGGGGCGTTTGCCTTCGGTTCACGCCTGCTGTTTGCCGCATGGCGACAAACAGGACGGCTTGCGGTGGCTTGCGTTCCTATTCCGCCGGGTCGAGATCGCCATTCGCGCGTTCTCGATGTGTCGGCGCGGTTATCTGCCTTGGCGGGTTCACTTCGGGCTTGGACGTTTCTTTATGGCGATCTCGACGGGGGTGTCGGGACGCGGGGAACGGGGGACGGGGCTGGCGGCGCGGCCTTTATGCGTCTTTGCGTGGGCGCATTGGCTTTGCGGCGCTTTCCGCGGGGAGTACGTTGGGGCTGCGCGCCCCAAACCTGCGCCAAAGAGTCTTCGACTCTCTGGACTCTCTTCACGCTGCGGCGGGGCTGTGTTGGTGCGGGTTCGCGGCCTTTGTGCGTTTTTGCGCGGTCACATTAGCCTTGAAAGGCTTTCCGCGGGGAGTACGTTGGGGCTCCGCGCCCCAAACCTGCGCCAAAGAGTCTTCGACTCTCTGGACTCTCTTCACGCTGCGGCGGGGTTATGTTGGTGCGTGTTCGCGACGCAGGTGCGAATAACCGCGCGCTGCGCTGGGCAGACTATCGGCATAGCTTGCGAAGGAAGGGATGCCTGTGCCCAATAAGCCGGACGAGCGGCTCCTGCGCGAAAAACTGACCGCGCATCTGGACGAAAACAGGGCGCGCCTGAGGGATGCGCTCAACGCGAACCTCAGCGCCGACGTCGTGCAGCGCACGCTCGTTTCGGGCGGCGTGAAGCTGTGCCTTGTCTTTCTGGACGGCATGGCCGGGCGCGGCGACATAGACCGCTTCATACTCGAGCCCTGTCAGCGCCGCGCAGAGCCTCTGCCCGAGGGCGCGGCGCGCGCGGACGAGCTGGCCGAGCGCGTGCTGTGCGTGGACGGCGCGGAAAAAATCGCGCTCCTGGGCGAGGCGGTCGAGGCGATTGTGGACGGCAGGAGCGTGCTGCTGATTGAGGGCTGCCCGTGCGCGCTGGCGCTGGAGACGCGCGCCTATGAAAAGCGCGGCGTGGGGCGCACCAATTCCGAGTCGGTGGTCGAGGGGCCGCAGGAGGCGTTCGTCGAGAATCTCAAGACCAATGTGTCGATCGTCCGGCGGCTGGTGCGCAGCGAAATGCTGATCGGCGAGAGCCTGAAGCTGGGCACAAAGCTGCCCACTCAGGCGACGATGATGTATCTGCGCGGCGTGGCGCGGGGCGAGACGGTCGATCTGATCCGGCGGCGCATACAGTCGCTCACGGCGACGCGCTGTCCGGGCACGGGCTATCTGCAGCAGCTCATAGAGGATCATCCGCTCTCGCTGTTCCCGCAGATGCTCGAGACCGAGCGGCCCGATCGCGTGGCGGCGGCGCTGGCGGACGGCCAGATTGCGCTGCTCGTGGACGGCTCGCCCTATGCGCTGATCGCGCCGATCACGCTGTTCCACCTGCTGAACGCCTCGGACGACACGTTCATGCGCTGGCAGTACGGCACGTTTGTGCGCGTTGTCCGGCTGCTGGGCGCGCTGCTGAGTCTGCTGCTGCCCGGCGTCTATGTGGCGGTGACGCTGTTCCACGTCCATCTGATTCCGCTCAATCTGCTCACGTCGATCGCCGAAACGCGCGCCCGCGTGCCGTTTTCGGTGCTCACGGAGGTGCTCTTTATGGAGCTGGCGTTCTATCTCATCAACGAGGCCGGCACGCGCATACCCAGCCAGCTCGGCTCGGCGCTGGGCATTGTGGGCGCGCTGATTCTCGGCCAGGCCGCCGTCGAGGCCTCGATCATCAGCCCGATACTGATCATCGTGATCTCGCTGACCGGGCTGGGCGGCTATGCCATTCCGAACTACGGCCTGAGCGTGGGCGTGCAGATTGCGCGCATGGCGTTCATCGCGCTGGGCGGGCTGATGGGGCTGTACGGGCTGGTGCTGGGCATGGCGCTCCTGACCGGCTATCTGTGCCGCATGGAGTCGTTCGGCGAGAAGTATCTCGCGCCCGTCGCGCCGCGCTATCCGCACAACGGCGACATCGTGGTGCGCCTGCCGCTGTTCATGCAGACGCGCACGCTCTTCACTGTGGCGCGCGATTCATGGCTGCAGAGGACGCGGCGCGATCCGCGGCCGTGGAGGCGCGCATGAGCGGCCAGCGGCGGAGCGTATCGGCGCTGTGCGCGTCGGCTGTGATGCTGCGCGTGTTCGTCATGACGGTGCTGGACGAGCCGTTTCTGCTCAACGCGGGCTGGGTGAGCGTGCTGGCGGGCGGCGTGCTGGGCATGATCGCGCTTTTGCCCTGTCTTCTCGAGGGGCGCGCGGGGCGGGGCGGCTTCGAGGCGCTGGGGAGCGGGGCGGGGCGCGTTTCGGCGCTGCTGACTGCGCCGGTGCTGGCCTATGACGCGGCGGCGGTGATGCGGCTGCTCTCGGGGCTGGCCGCCTATTCGGCCATGGCCGGCTTTCCGCTGTGCGCGCTCTATCTGCCCGGGCTCGGCGCGGCGCTTCTGTTTTGCCTGATGGGGCCGGGCGCGCTGGCCGGCACGGCGGTCATATGGCGCAGGCTGGGCATAGTGCTGGGCGGCATACTGCTCGCGACGCAGCTGGACGACATGCGGCCCACGAATCTCACGCCGCTGCTGGGGCCGGGCGCGCCGCTGCTGTTCGAGGGCGCGTGGCGCACGGCCGGTGTGACGGCGGCCATGGCGATGGCGGGCTATGTCATGCTGGGGCCGCGCGTTCAGGGGAAGGCCGTTTTGCCCGCGGCGCTGGCCGGGACGGTGGCGATCGGCGCGTTGGCGGCGGCGGCGTTCGCCATGCTGGTGCCCGCCATGCCGGGCGGGCCGGTGACGCGGCTGTTTCGCCTGGAGGCGCTGATCGACAACGGCCTGAGCGGGCTGTCGATGGAGCTGGTCTATGTGCTCCTGCTCGAGGGCGGCCTGACGCTGACCGCCTGCTTTGAGACAATGGGCGCGGCGCTGTGCCTGACGCGGGCGCTTTCCGGCAAGCGCGCGAGCGGCTCGTCCGCGCTCGGCAAGATTTCCGCATTGGCCGTCTGCGCAGTGGAAGCGGCGCTGATCGCGTTCAATCTGGCGGGGCGCGCGGATATGCTGGCGCTCAGCGCGTGGTACTATCCCGTCTCGCTGGCGGCGGCGCTTATGGCGGCGGTGGCTGTGCGGAAGAGCGCGGCGCGCTGACGCGGCGGCCGCTGTGCGGCTTCCACTTGCTGCCGCGCAGCACCACACGACTTGCCAAACCATAAATTGGAGTTTGGCAAGTCTCCGATAGAGCCAAATCCGTTGTTCCGCACAGGCGTTTGTGCGCGCGGGGAACGGCGGGGGGAAAATTCGGAATTTGAAAGGAGGCGCTCTCAATGAGACGCTGGCTGGCAATACTGCCGCTCGTTTTCCTGCTGGGCGGGTGCAGCGCGGCGCGGCAGGTCGAAGGGCAGGCCTATGCGGTGACGATGGCGATAGACGCGCAGCCGGACGGCGCGGTGACGGTGTCGGTGCAGGCGCCGTCGCTGGGCGGCGTGGGCAGTGCCGGCGTGGCCAGTGCCGGCGGCGGGGACGAGGAGAGCGGCTATGTGATCTCATCTGCGACGGGCGCAACGTTCGAGGCGGCGCTCTCTCTGCTCAACGAGACCATACCGCGCATGCTGAATCTGTCGCAGATCAAGAGCCTGATCATCGCCGAGGAGCTGGCGCGGCGCGAGGATTTCGGCATGTTCCTGCGCGAGATCAAGCAGTATTATCTGCTCTACGGCGAGGCGGGGCTGATCGTCTGTCAGGGCAGCGCGCACGATATGCTCGAGCAGCAGAAGCCGATCATCGGCGTGCGTTTGTCCGATTCCGTGGTCATTGCGCTGGAGCAGTACAGTCTGCTGGGCACGATTCCGCGCGTCACGCTGGCCACGGCGCTCTATGCGAGCGAGTCGGTCTACGAGGATCCCATCGCCGTGCTGGCCGCCGTGTCGGGCGCGGCGGTGGGCGCGGGCTATGCCGGATCGCTCGACCGCACGGGCGAAAATCGCGACGAGTATTACGGCGGCGCGCTGCTGAAGGACGGGCGCATGGTCGGCCGGCTGAGCGGCGGCGAGATGCAATTGATCAATCTCCTGCGCGGCGCGGATCAGCCCATGGCGATGGTTGTGGACGGCGCGGCGATGCATCTCGAGCGGCAGGGCGCGGGCGTGTCGGTCGATTTGAGCGGCGCTGCGCCTGTGATCGACGTGCGACTGAGCTTGCTCGCCTCGATGACCGACTTTCCGTTCAATTCGGACGACATTGCCGCTTCTCTGGCGGCGCGCTATGACGCATTGACCGCGCATTGTCAGGCGCTGGGCGTCGATCCGTTCGGCTATGCCCGCACTGCCGCGGCGCAGTTCCTGACCATACCCGACTGGCAGGCCTACGACTGGCGCGAGCGCTTCAAAGCCGCCCGCGTCACCTACACGATCACCCTCCACCGCGCCGAATCCTAGCCGGCAGTGCCGGCTGACACTTGCTGCCGCGCAGTGATACACGACCTGCCTGACCATAGGTCAGAGTCAGGCAGGTCTCCGATTGTACGTGTTGATATGATCGC
>CAKUAV010000059.1 GCA_934636425.1 uncultured Clostridia bacterium | reverse complement strand
GCGCAATCGCCAGCGCCGTGCCGGTCGTCTGCTCGGTCTCCTCGCGCGATGCCACCAGCTGACCGCGCGCGACGTCCCGCGCCATGAACCGCAGATAGAACAGGCACAGCGGATTGAACGACTCGATCAGGTATTTCCCGTCATACTTGCGAAGCCGCGCGGCCACGTCGGCGGTCAGCGCCCTGATCCGCCTGCCGTTCTTGATCTCCACCAGCAGCGGCACGCGCCCGTCGATCAAATCGAGCGCCTCGTCGAACGTCGGTATGCGATCCTGCGTATTCCCCAGCGGCAGCGCCTTCAGCTCGGCCACAGTCAGCTCCTCGGGCCGGCGCTTATCGCCGCACATCCTTTCGAGCGTGTCGTCGTGAAACACGATCAGCTGCCCGTCCTTCGAATAGCGCACGTCCAGCTCTATGCCCCAGCCCGCGCTGCAGGCCGCCTCGAACGCGGCAAGCGAGTTCTCCGCGCGCGTCTCGTCGTGCAGCCCGCGATGCGCAAACAGCGTCCCCCGCCACACGCGCGCCTGCCCCCGCCTGACCGAGGGCGCAGTCATAAACAGAAACACCAGAAAAAACGCCAAAATCACCCAGCATAACACGCGCATTGATTCATCAGTCTCCCGCGTCAAAATTTTCAAGCATGGACTTCGCCTTCTCGGGCTTGACGTCGCCGTGCCTGACAAAGAGCATCGTCATAAACGAAACGACCACCATGCCCGCCGCATACGGAAACAGCGTGCCGTAGCCCGCGTGCTCGAGCAGCCAGCCGGAGGCCATCGGCGTGACGATCTGCGCCGCCATCGAGAACGTGTAGTAATAGCCGGTGTAGCGCCCCACGTCCGCGCCGCGGCTGATCTCCACCACCATCGGATAGGAGTTGACGTTGATCGCCGCCCACGCAAAGCCGATCAGCACAAACAGCGCATAGACCAGCGGCGAAAACACGCGTATGAACGCCGCCGCGCCGAAGCATGAAGCGAGTATCGCCACGCCGATCAGTATCATGCGCTTGCGGCCGATCCTTGACGAAATCGCGCCCACCGGGATGTAGGAGACCACCGCGCCCACCGTCGCGATCATCATGCAGTTGGCCGAGCCGGACAGATCGCCCCACAGCCGTGTGAAGTATTTCGAATAGGCCGTCGTGACGGCATTGTAGCCCATATACCAGAAAAACACCGAAAAGAGGATCAGCAGAAGCGACTTAAGCACCGGCGCGGGCAATTTCCCCTCGCCGCTCTCCTCCTCTTCCTCGGGCGGCAGCATGTCGTGAAGCGCCCTTTCCTTCACGCGCCCCAGCAGTATGAACACCGCAATCGCCATCAGCGCCGCCACGGCGAAGAACAGGCGCATGTAGTCGGTCTGCCCCGACGCGTCGCTGCGCACGAGCAGCTGTATGGCAATGAGCGTATACACGCCGCCCAGCGCGCCCATGAGGTTGATCACGGCGTTCGCCTTGGAGCGGAGCGGCTTGGGCGTCACGTCGGGCATCAGCGCAACCGCCGGCGAGCGGTATGTGCCCATGGAGAGAAGCAGACAGCCCAGGCAGATCATGAACGCGATCAGATTTCCGTGCCGCTGCGCAATCCCCAGCGCCATCAGCGAGGCAATCGCGGCGACCGTGCCGAACACGATGAACGGCATGCGCCGCCCCATTTTCGATGTGCAGCGGTCGGACAGCCGCCCGAACAGCGGCAGCATGAACAGCGCCAGTATGTTGTCCAGCGCCATAATCACGCCCGACACGCTGTCGCCGATGTGATATGTGTCGCGCAGTATCAGCGGCACGATCATATCGTACATCTGCCAAAATGCGCATATCGAGAGAAACGCAAATCCAATCAGTATCGTCCTTCGCCTGTCCAGCTTCACCGCGTCCACTTCCTTGTCTTTTTACACTGGAGTATGTTTCAAAAATGCAGCCGCTCCGCGCCCGTCCGAACGCACCCGCAGCGACCATCTTCCAGCAATGCGCCCAACGCACCGCCCTTTCGAAACCAGCTCCGACCTTCCTATTATATCACGCATCGCGCCGCCGCGCATCAGTTTTGTCGAAAACGCCCATACTTTGTCTGTAAAATATTGCGCCGTCCCGTTCGCCCGGCGACACGCGCATATGCTTTCACCGTGCGCGCATAATTATTCGCGCCATGCCCGCGCGCGCCCGATGCGCCGCCCGAGCCGCTTCAGCGCACGGCGCGGCGTTTCCCAATTCAATTTGAATCGCAATACATTCTTTCATTCATTTGGCGGGCAACCGCCGGGCGCATTCGGCGTTTTTCTGCATGATCGCGTTTTTGTTCCGGCGACGCGCCGTCTGCGCGCCCGCCGCCTTGCCACACGGCCCGCGCCGCACCCCAAACGCCCCTTTTTCGATAAAATATGCGTCTTTGGCGGCCTGTTCGATAATAATTAACCTGATATGGGCTTGACAAGCCGTTCAAACGCGCCTATAATCATGCGTAAAGTTATCCATAATTATTAAAGGCCATGACCGGGAACAAGTAGTGCGCGACAGACGGGACACAGAGAGCTTTTTATTCTGCTGAGATGAAAGCGTCCGCGCCCGCGCCCGAATACATCCCGCAGCCGCACGCTGAAGGCGTTTTTTCCGCTGCGTAGGCGCTGACCGGGTTTTCCCGTTACAGGAAGCGGACGATGATCTGTCGTCCGGCTGAGGCTGCCGCATATCGTTTTTAGCGCCCGGCAGCAAATACGAGGTGGTACCGCGTTGATAATCAGACGCCCTCCGAGCACATTCCATCTGTGCCGGCGGGCGTCTGTTTATTTCCGGCGGCGGGGCTCTTCCCGCTTCCGGCATCATAAAAAAGGAGGCCTTTCCCATGAAAAAATTCGTCGCTCTTCTGATCGCCGCCCTGCTGCTCCTCTCCGTGCCCGCGCTGGCCGAGAGCGAAAAGACCTACACCGTGGGCATCTGCCAGCTGGTTCAGCACGTCGCGCTGGACGCGGCCACGCAGGGCTTCAAGGACGCTCTGACCGAAAAGCTGGGCGATAACGTCAAGTTTAACGAGCAGAACGCCTCGGGCGATTCCGCCAACTGCATCACAATCATCAACGGCTTCCTCGCCGACAACGTCGATCTGATCATGGCCAACGCCACGCCCGCGCTGCAGGCGGCTCAGGCGGCCACCGCCGACACGCCCATACTGGGCACATCGGTCACCGACTACGGCACCGCGCTGGACATCGCCGACTGGACGGGCGCGACCGGCATGAACATCTCCGGCACGAGCGACCTCGCCCCGCTGGACGGTCAGGCCGCCATGATCAAGGAGCTCTTCCCCGACGCGAAGAAGGTCGGTCTGCTCTACTGCTCCGCCGAGGCCAACTCCGCCTATCAGGTCGGCGTCATCAGGGGCTATCTGACCGAGATGGGCTATGAGTGCACCGATTACGCCTTCACCGATTCCAACGACGTCGCCTCCGTCGCCACCAACGCCTGCGCCGGCAGCGACGTGCTCTACATTCCCACCGACAACACCGCCGCCTCCTGCACCGAGGCCATCCGCAATGTCATCGAGGTCGAAAAGACGCCGGCCGTCGCGGGCGAAGAGGGTCTGTGCAAGGGCTGCGGCGTGGCCACGCTGTCCATCAGCTACTATGAGCTGGGCAAAGCCACCGGCGAAATGGCCTATGAAGTGCTCGTGGAAGGCGCGGACGTCTCCACGATGGACGTGCGCTTCGCCCCCACGTTCACCAAGGAATACAACGCCGAGCTGTGCGAGCTGCTGGGCGTGACCGTCCCCGAGGATTACGTCGCCATCGCCGACTAAGCCGATCTCTGGCCGGAGCCGCGCCGTCCGGTTCGGCTCCGGTCTTATGCTTTTTCAGGCATTGCGCGACCTGCCGTTTTTCGAGAGGAAATGACGAGCGCCTCTTCTCGAAAAGCGGTCGGCGCGCCGGTTTTTTTATCAGAAGCTGACCCGTCCGGGTCGAAGGGGGAAATACTTTGAACGTCTTGTCGCTTTTCAACGCCATGCCGGGCGCGATCGCCCAGGGACTGATCTGGGGCATCATGGCCATCGGCGTGTTCATCACCTATAAGGTGCTCGATTACGCCGACCTGACTGTCGACGGCACAATGGCCACCGGCGGCGCGGTCTGCATCATGCTGATGATGAACGGCGTGAATGTGTTCATCGCGCTTCTGTGCGCCGTCATCGCCGGCATGATCGCCGGCCTCATCACCGGCCTGTTCCACACGGCGATGGGCATCCCCGCCATACTCGCCGGCATACTCACGCAGCTCTCGCTCTATTCCATCAATCTGGTCGTCATGGGCGGCAAGGCCAATCAGGCGGTCAGCGTGACGAAATATCAGCTGCTGGTCTCCTCGCGCTATGTGAAGGAAATCTCCCTCCAGAACCCGATCCTCATCACGCTCATCGTCACGGCGGCGCTGATCGGCGTACTGTACTGGTTCTTCGGCACGGAAATCGGCTGCTCGCTGCGCTCCACCGGCGCGAACGAGGCCATGTCCCGCGCGCAGGGCATAAACACCAACCGCGCCAAGATACTGGGGCTCATGATCTCCAACGGCATCGTGGCGCTGGCCTCGGCGATGTACTCACACTATCAGGGCTTTGTGGACGTGAACATGGGGCGCGGCGCCGTGGTCATCGGCCTGGCCGCCGTCATCATAAGCGACGTGATATTCGGCCGGCTGTTCACCAATTTCGCGCTCAAGATGGTCGCCGTGTCGATCGGCGCGGTGATCTATTACGTCGTCATTCAGGTAGTGCTCTGGCTGGGGCTGGATACCAACCTGCTCAAGCTGCTCTCCGCGCTGATTGTGGCGCTGTTCCTGGCCATACCCTACTGGAAGGGCCGCCTGCACGCAAAGGGGGCGAAGTGATATGCTCGATCTGAAAAACATCCGCAAGACGTTCAACAGCCGCACGGTCAATGAAAAGGTGGCGCTGAGCGGCGTGAACCTTCACCTCGACGAGGGCGATTTCGTCACAATGATCGGCGGCAACGGCGCGGGCAAGTCCACGCTGCTCAACGCCATCGCCGGCGTGTGGCCGATCGATCAGGGCAGCATCGTGCTGGCCGGGCAGGACATCACCCGCCTGTCCGAGCACAGGCGCGCGGCGCTCCTGGGGCGCGTGTTTCAGGACCCCATGATGGGCACCGCCGCCACCATGCAGATCGAGGAAAATCTCGCCATCGCCGCGCGCCGCGGCAAAAAGCGCACGCTGAAGATCGGCATCACGCGCGAGGAGCGCGAGGAATACCGCGAAAGGCTGAAGGTGCTGGGGCTCGGCCTCGAAAACCGCATGACCGCCAAGGTCGGCCTGCTCTCGGGCGGCCAGCGTCAGGCGCTCACGCTGCTCATGGCCACGCTGAACGCGCCCAAGCTGCTGCTGCTGGACGAGCACACCGCCGCGCTCGATCCCAAGACCGCCGCCAAGGTGCTCTCGATCACCGAATCGATCATCGCCGAAAAGCACCTCACCGCCATGATGGTCACCCACAACATGAACGACGCCATCCGTCTGGGCAACCGCCTCATCATGATGGACGAGGGGCGCATCGTGGTCGACGTCTCCGGCGAGGAGAAAAAGCACCTGCGCAAGGCCGATCTGCTCGATCTGTTCGAGAAGGCCGCGGGCAGAGAGCTTGCCGGCGACCGCACGCTGCTCTCCTGACAATTTCAAAACGCCAACCGCCCCGCCGAAGCGCTTCAATCGCGTCCGGCGGGGCGGTTTTTTGCGCCGTGCGTTTTTCGCGGCGAGTCGCTTAATTTCCGCATCGCCCCATGGCGCTCTTTGTCCCGCCGCCTGCAATCGCCTCCGGGAGGCGATTTTCATCCCATTGCGCCCGCCGCAGGCCTGCCACTGCGCGGCAGAATCACAATGTCCATCGCCGCCAGTTTTTTTGCGCCGGAAGGATTCACGCCCTGCATCCCATTCTTTCGTGAATAACCTTTTTGCGCTGCGCTTCGCTCCTCTATTGCCTTATCGCTGCTCTTCCAAGTCTCAATCCGGCATGCGCATTTCCATTTCCTCCCGCCGCACAGCGAAAATCGCGATGTGCCGCCCGCCAAAGCGCAAATCCACAGCACCCCGCCATGAACCGCCGCCCGGCGCGCATTTACCCGTCTATTGCTTACTGCTCCTCCAGCCGCATCATCTCGAGCGTCCTCTGCAGCGCGGCGATGAACTCGTCCATGCTCATCTGTCCCGCGCAGTACTGGCGAATCTCGTCGTAGCAGCTATAGCGCCTGCGCATATCGAACGTCACGCCCGCGTCGTTCGCCCTGTAATGCTCGAGCGACTCCCGGCTGACCACCCAATACCAGTTCTCCATGCGCGCGCGCAGATCCCGCGCATTGTCCAGATCCTGCTCGATCACGTCCTTCACGTCGTCCGATGCCGTTTCCAGCTCCGCTTCAAGGCGCGCGATCTTCGCGTCATATTCGGCGGTATGGCGCGCGTAATCGGCGCTGCGCACGGTTTCATTCGCATCGGGGCGCAGCATCGCGTGCGAGCGCTGCGTATCCTGCGCGGCCAGCGTCTCCAAAAAGCGCGTCGCCAAATCGATGTGCGCGCTGTAGGGATTGATGATCGCCACGCTGCTCCTGAGCGCAATGCGGCGCGGCAGCGCGTCGGAAAGCGACAGATACAGAGGAATCGTATCATACTCCTCCTGATACGTCGCGCCGCTTATGCCGTCCATCGCAATCGACGTAAACAGCGGATAGAACTCGAACGCATCGCCCACGCGCTCAAACTGCTCGCACAGTCCCTCCGCGTCCAGCCGCTCGACCGCCGCCAGCGCCGCGCGCAGCTCGTCCGTGTCATAGCCGCTCACAGTGCCCGCGCCCAGCTCCAGCCGGTACGCATCCAGAATCATGTCCACAAGCTCCCGCCGGATCTGCTCCGCGCTGCCGCCGTCCTCCCACAGGGGAATTTCCGCCGTGGGAATCAGGCCGTTCAGCCAGTCGATCAGTTCAGGCCAGCTGGTCGGCACGTCGTCTATCGTCAGCCCCAGCGCCTTCAGCGCGCCCGCGCACAGACCCGGCCCCTCCGGCATCGCGTCAAAGGGCACGCCCAGCGCCTTCCCGTCCTTCATCAGCGCGTCCGAAACGGCCGGATACATGCCGGAGACATACTCGGCCAGCGCTTCGCTCTCTATGGGACGCGCCCAGCCGCGCGAGAGTATCGCGTAAAGCTCGCCCATGCCGGAGCCGCTCTCGAGAATGATCACGTCGTCCTCGGTCGATCTCGTGAGCAGCGCCGTCAGCACGTCGCCGCGCTGCACACTCTGAATCTCCGCATCGCTCTGCGCGTTCTGGAAGCTGACGATCGCTTCCTCCGCCGCGCCGGTGCAATCCGCGTCGTTGATCGTCAGCGTCTCGGCCGCGCCGCCCCGCTCGAGAGCGCGCAGCGCCACGCCGTTATAGCGCCCCGCGGCGTACACGCCCGATTCGGTCACGCAGGCCGGCGCGCCCCATGTGTCTATGGGGATATTCGTAATCGCGCGCGACGCGCCCGTGTCGAGCTCAAGCGCCATGAGCGTGCCGCCGGAGAGATAGAGCAGCTCATTGCCATACTGAACAGCGCCGCTCGCGTTGTCCGCCTGCGCCCCATCCTCCCCGGGCAGCGGCTGCCATGCGCCGATCTCGCCGCTTTCCGTGGACATCAGGGCGTACTGCGCGCCGTCGCCGTTCTGCACGAGCAGCAGCTCATCATTCCAGCTCGTCATGTCGTCCGCCCACGCGTCGCCCAGATACACCGCGCGCGCCGCAGAGCCGTCCAGCGGCAGTATGCACACGCTCTCGCCGCCCATGCTCTGCACAATGCCGCACAGCGCGCCGTTCACGGCCGCCGTGCTCCGCAGATTAAGTCCGCCGCCCACGTCGTCGGCAATCCGCGCCCAGTCGACCGGCCCCGTCTCCTCGAGCACGGCCCTGCCGTCCCGCACATACACGCGCCCGAACGCCATGTCGTCTATGCCGTCCATAGAGCCCAGCCCGTCGCGCCCGCCGACGCGGTATTTGCTCAGCAGCACGCGCACCTCGCCCCCGCAGGCGAACCACGCGCCGATGCGCTCATACAGCCGCGCGCCGGTTTCGTCGCGGTTTTCGCCGTTCATCGCGGCGTATGTCGCCTCGTCCCACGGACAGGCCGTCATCTCGCCCGCAATCGTGTCGTAGACGTACACGTTCTCATTCCCGCCGCCCTGAAGCCATATTTCGTCGCCCACCGCGCACACGCCGCGCACGGAATCGTCGAAGCCGTCCACCCCATAGCGCGCGATGATCGCGTCGCCCCGCGCCGCCAGCGCCGTCCTCGCCGTCATGAGCAGCGCGAGCGCCGTCATCCAGCAGATCATCCTCCGCATCCTCTTCATGGTTTTCCGCTCCTTTCATATATCGCTTCAGTTTCGTTCCAGCAAGCGTGGCCAGCCGCGCGGCAGTCCGGCAGGCGATTCATCCGCTTCACGCACCCCGCGCACCGCGCCTGCCGTCAGCCGCATCTCAAAGCACCCTTGCCGTGCCGCTCGCCCCGCCCGTCAATCACGCCGCATTGCATCCGTCACCCCTGCTCCATCAAGCGCATCTCAAACGCCCTTTGCAGGCTCAATCATCGGCGCGGCAGTCCGGCAGGCGATTCATCCGCTTCACGCTCTCCCGCGCTCGCCGCTGTCCGCATTTCAAAGCCCCCTTGCCGCACCGCTCACCCCGTCCGTCAATCACGCCGCGCCGCCTGTCACCCCCGCTCCATCAAGCGCATCTCAAACGCCCTTTGCAGGCTCAATCATCGGCGCGGCAGTCCGGCAGGCGATTCACGCGCTTCACACTCTCCCGCGCTCGCCGCTGTCCGCATTTCAAAGCGCCCTTGCCGCGCTGCTCACCCCGTCCGTCAATCACACCGCGCCGCCTGTCACCCCTGCTCCATCAAGCGCATCTCGAACGCCCTTTGCAGCGCGGCAATCAGCCTGTCCGCGTCCAGCAGACCCGCCGTGTACTGATAAATCAGCTGCATCAGCGCGTCCTCGTCGTCGTTGACCAGATCGAGCATCACGCCGTCCGCGTTCGCCCGATAGCGCGCCAGCGATTCCGCACTTATTTCCCAGTATCCCCGCTCGATCTCCGCGCGGCGCTCCTTCGCGCCGTCAAGCTCCTCCTGAATCGCCGCCTTGTCCTCGTCCGCGGCGCTCTTCAGCCGCTCCTCCAGACGGGCGATGCGCGCGTCGTGCATCGCGATGGTCGGCGCATAGCTCTCGTCCCGGCAGGGCGCGGCGGCGGGATCACCCAGCGTCGCGCGGGAGGAGCGCGTGTCGTCGCGTATCAGGCAGTTCAGGAAGCGCGCCGCCGCCTCGGCGTTCTCGCTCGCCGGATTGACCAGCGCCACGAAGCACTTTACCGGCATCCGGCGCGGCAAATCGGCCGAAATCGACAGCCGCAGCGGATAGAAGTGATAGCGGCTCTCATAGACGCTGCCGCCCACGCCGCATTCCTCGTTCGGGCTGACGAGCGCATTGCAGCTCTCGTCGTCCTCATAGCGCGCCCAGTTTGCCGCCAGCGTCTCTTTGTCCAGCCGCTCATAGGCCGTAATCGCCGCGCGCAGCTCGCTCGTGTCATAGCCGCTCAGCGTGCCCATCTCCAATTCGAGCGCATAGTCGCTCAGCATGGCCTCCAGCAGCCCCTCTATGTCATATTCAAACAGCGGCGCTTCCGCGTCGGGAATCAGAGCGTTCAGCCAGTCGAGGAATTCCGGCCAGCTCGACGGCACGTCGGCCTCGGTCAGTCCCAGCGCCGCCATCGTGCCGATGTTCAGCCCCAGCCCGTCCACGCCCGCGCTGAAGGGCACGCCCAGCACCCTCCCGTCCTTCGTCAGGCGCGAGGCAATGTCGGGGTACAGCGCGCTCACATAATCGCACAGCGCCGCGTCGTCCAGCTCCATCGCCCAGCCGCGCGTCAGTATCGCCGAGAGCGCGCCCTGACTTGCGCGCGTGTCAAGCATAATCACGTCCGCGTCGGTCGTGCCGGTGAGCAGCGCGGTCAGTATGTCGTCCGTGTCGGTCAATCGCACGTCCCAGTTGCCCGCCTCGTCCTGAAAGCGAATCATGGCGTTCTCAAAGCGCCACATCTCGTCGCTGTCCGCGCTGACGACCAGCGTTTTCCGCGCGCCCGCCTCGAGCGAACGCACCGCCACGCCCTCATAGCTGCCCGAGGCGTACAGCCCCGATTCGGTCAGGCAGGCCGCGCCCACGCCCGAAGCCGCGTCCACCGGCACGGCGGTCACGCCGCGCACGCTTCCGCTCTCCACGTCGAGCGCCAACAGCCGCCCATTCTGCGCAAAGAGCAGCTCGCGATCCTTCTGCACGGCGCTGGCATAGTTGATGCGGTCGGCCTGCGCGCCGTCCATGGGCCGCCATTCGTCCGGCTCGCGCGCCGCGTCGATCGCCATCAGCGCGTAGTAGGGCACGCTCTCGCTGCCGTCGATGAGTATCAGGCCGCCGTCCCACGCCGCAATCGCCTCGATCCACGCGTTCACCAGCACGGCGCGCGCCGCGCTCCCGTCCAGCGGCAGGAAAAGCACATGGCTCAGCGGATTGCCCGTGCATATCAGGCACAGCACATTATTCACAATGACGGCATTCCTCGTGGTCGGCTTCCCGCCCATCTCGCGGCTCACGCTGCCCCAGTCCACGCTGCCGACGCGCTCCAATCGCGCCGCGCCGCCGTCGATCACAACGCGGCTGTAGTCCAGCGCGTCGCCGTCGCCCGCCGCTTTGGCCGCGCCCCCGAGCGGAACGGGAGCCGGCCGGCCTTCGTAAAGCACGATGTGCGGCGCGCCGTCCAGCGCGAACCACGCCGCCGCGTCGTAATAGTGCCGCACGCCGCCCTCATCCTCAACGCCCTCGTTCAGCATCGCGCGCACGTCCTCCGCCCACGGATAGCTCTCGAACGCGCCGCTCTGCGCATCGTATCGGTAAACGCCCTTTGGCGAATACAGCCACAGTATATCGCCCACGGCGCACAGCCCGGCGGGCATATCGGTAAATCCGTCATAACCGCTGCGCGCGATCACGGCATTGCCGCCCTCCGCCCGCGCAAGGCCCGTCGTCAGCAAAAGCGCCATCGCCAGCAGTATGCTCGTCAATCGTTTCATCGTCCGTCGCCTCCTGTCATTGATTGGCTTCTATAACAGTAGACGGCGCGTCGTTTCATCAGGTTTAATGTGATTGAAATTATTTTTTTACGCGCATGACAGCATTTCGCCTTTTGTGGCTTCGCGGCGCAGCCTCCACCAGACTCGAAGCCCCCCAACCGGCCAGCGGACGCACAAATCCGCACAAAACGCCCTAAAGCAGCCATGCACAGCGCCAACGCCGCTTCCAGCAAAATCAGCATCCTGCCAACGCTCCCTTCCCGCTTGCCTGCAAACAAAAAACACCGGACAATGCGCAAGCCCACAGCGTCCCCGCCATAAACCGCCCTACCCGGCGCGCCCCTTCCCCTTCAATCCGTCATCGAAAAGCCCTGCCTGTTCCCGCTTTCCCGCGCTCTATTTCACAGAACGCAAAGAGCGCCGGACAGGGAACGAACTCAGGCGTCCCGCCCTCATCCGTCGCCCCATCCGGCGCACAAATCACGCACACGCAAACGCGCGCCGGACAATGCGCAAGCCCACAGTGTCCCTCGCCATGAACCGCCCTGCCCGGCGCGCTCATTTTCCTATTGCGCGATCATTGCTCTTCCATGCGGCGCATTTCGAGCTTCTTCTGCAGCGCGGCGATGAAATCGTCCATGCTTATCTGCCCCGCGCTGTACTGATCGAGCACATCATAATAGGAGTAATCTCTCGTCCGCAAATCGAACACCACGCCCGCGTCGCTGTCCCGATAGCGCTCGAGCGACTGCGCGCTGACGATCCAGTACCAGTTTTCCATGTCCGCGCGAATCTGACGCGCATCGGCCAGATCCTGCTCGATCACGTCCTTCGCGTTGCCCTCGGCGGTCTTCAGTTCCTCCTCAAGGCGCGCGATTTTTTTGTCGTATTCACTGGTATAGCGCTCGTAATCGGCGCTGCGCACGGTTTCGTTCAGATCGGGACGCAGCGTCGCGCGCGAAGTCAGTTCGTCCGTCTCGGCCAGCGTTTCAAGGAAGCGCGTCGCCAGCTCGATGTGCTCGCTGTACGGATTGATGATCGCCACATAGCCGTTCAGCGGCGCGCGCTTCGGCAGATCGGAAGAAAGCGACACATACAGCGGAATTTCTGTATAATAGTCCTGATAGGTCATGCCGTTCACGCCCGCCAGCGCATACGCCGTAAACAGCGGATTGACGGCCACGTCCTCTTCCTCCATAAGACCCGAGATCAGATCAGCTTCATCCACATAGCCCGTGGTCAGCTCGCACAGCCCTTCCGTGTCCAGCCGCTCGACCGCCGCCAGCGCCGCGCGCAGTTCTTCCGTGTCATAGCTGCTCACAGTGCCCGCGTCCAGCTCCAGCCAACAGGTTTCCAGGATCGCCCGCACAAACATCTCCCGCAGGCCTTCCGCGCTGCCGCAATCGTCAACCAGCGGAATCGTCGCCGTGGGAATCAGATCGTTCAGCCAGTCGATCAGCTCCGGCCAGCTGGTCGGCACGTCGTCTATGGTCAGACCCATCGCCTTCAGTGCGCCCACGCTCACGCCCGGCACGGTCACGTCCACGGAGAACGGCACGCCCAGCGCCTGAGAGTCCCGCATCAGCGCGTTCGAAACGGCAGGATACATCCCGGAAACATACTCGGCCAGCGCTTCGCTCTCTATGGGGCGCGCCCAGCCGCGCGAGAGTATCGCGCGAAGATCGCCGCCGTTATAGTGCGTCGAGAGGAGCGCCACGTCGAACGCGGTCGATTTCGTGAGCAGCGCCGTCAGTATGTCGTCCTGCTGCACGACGGTCACCTCCGCGCCCTGCTCATTCATGAAGCGGACGATCGCGTTTTGCGCCTCGCCGCCGTTATCCGAATCGTTGACCGTCAGCGTTTCGCCGCTCTCGCCCTCGCGGTTCAGCGCGCGCAGCGCCACGCCGCTGAATGAGCCCGTAACATATATGCCCGATTCGGTCACAAAGGCCGACGTGTACCCGCTGTCCACGGGAATATTGGCAATATCGCGCGCCGCGCCCGTTTCGGGATTGAACGCCATGAGCGCGTTGCCCGAGAGATAGATCAGCTCGTCGCCATACTGAACGACGCCGCTCACGCTGCCCCCCTGCACGCCCTCAGCATCGGGCAGATTCTGCCACGCGCCGAGTGCGTCGCCGTCAAAGGGCAGCAGGGCGTACTGCGCCGTGTCCATATTCTGAACGACCAGTATATCGCCGTTCCAGATCGTCATGCCGGAGGGCCACACGTCGCCCAGATACACCACGCGCGGCGCCGAGCCGTTCAGCGGCAGGAATATCACGACCTCGTTGCCCATGCTCTGCGCAACGCCGCACAGCGTGTCGTTCACAACGGCCGTGTTCGACAGATACACGTTCTCGTCCAGCTCGTCGGTCAGTCCCTTCCAGTCGACCGCGCCGCTTTCCTCAAAGGACGCGCGGCCGTCCTGAATGCGCACGCGCGCGAGCGCCGTCTGATAGTCGCCGGTCTCCCCTTCGCCGCCATAGCTGTAGGAGAGCAGCAGCGCATACGCCGCGTCCTGATAGGCGAACCACGCCGTGGTGTACGTGAACCTCTGCGCGCCGTTCTCGTCGCGGTTTTCGCCCTTCATCGCCGCAAGCGTCGCGTCGTCCCACGGATAGGCCGTCATCTCGCCCGAGACCGCATTGTAGACGTAGGCGCCGTTTCGCCCCTCGATCCACACCTCGCCGCCGATCACGCACAGCCTCATCGCATAGTCGTCAAAGCCGTCCTGACCGTTGCGCGCGATGATCGCGTCGCCCTGCACCGCCAGCGCGGGAACAGCCGTCAGCAGCAGCACCGCCGCCAGAACCAGACTCAGCCATCGTTTCATTCCTGTCGCCTCCTGTCATAATTTGGTTGCCAATATAATAGACGGAGCAATGTTTCGACAAGTTTCATTCAAACAAAAATAACTTTCTTAACATTCATAGTGTATGATGAAAACGAATCAAGCGCGCAGGCGCGCCGACAAACCGCCAAAAACGCGCCCGAAACGATCGCAAAAGAGGTTGAACCGCGCATGGCAACGCTGCTTCTGGTCGTCATCTATGTCGCCTTCATCGGGCTGGGAATCCCCGATTCGCTCTTCGGCACGGCGTGGCCGGCGATCTATGCGGAATTCCAGCTGCCCTTCTCCTATGGCAGCTTCGTGTCGGTCGTCGTATCGCTGGGCACGATCATATCGAGCCTGCTGAGCGCGCATATGATCAAGCGCTTCGGCACGAACCGCGTGGCGGCCTGCAGCACGCTGCTCACCGCGGCCGCGCTGATTCTGTTCTCCTTTGCACGCAATCTGTGGGTCATGGCGCTGCTGGCCGTGCCGCTGGGCGTCGGCGCGGGCGCGATCGACGTGGCGCTCAACAACTATGTCGCGCTGCACTATTCGGCCACGCACATGAGCTTTCTGCACTGCTTCTACGGCGTGGGCGTGTCGGTCAGCCCGTATGTGCTCTCGCTGGTCATCGGCGGCAGCGCGGGCTGGCGCGGCGGCTATCGCATCGCGTTTTTCATTCAGCTGGCGATCACGGTTCTGCTCTTTGCCACGCTGCCCATCTGGAAGAAGGCGCACGGCGGCGAAAAGAAGGCCGCCGACGCGCCCATACGCGCGCTCACATTCCGGCAGGCGCTGCGCATACCGGGCGTAAAGCTGATGTGCTTTCTCTTCATCGCCTCCTGCGCCATAGAGTGCAGCTGCGGCAGCTGGGGCGCGACTTATCTGGTGGAATATCGCCGTCTCGCCGCCGATCAGGCTGCGCGCGCGCTCATGCTCTACTATGTGGGCATGACGCTGGGGCGCTTCCTCTCGGGCGTGCTGGCGAGCCGGCTGCGCAGCTGGACGATCATACGCATCGGCGAGATCGTGCTGGGGCTGGCGCTCGTCGTGCTGTTCATTCCCGGACCGGCGGCGCTGGGCGCGCTGGCGCTGTTCCTGATCGGGCTGGGCAACGGCCCGCTGTTCCCCAATTTCAACTATCTGGCGCCGATCAGCTTCGGCGCGGAGGTCTCGCAGTCGATCATAGGCGTG
This sequence comes from uncultured Clostridia bacterium, assembly GCA_934636425.1. Classification (GTDB taxonomy): domain Bacteria; phylum Bacillota; class Clostridia; order Christensenellales; family Aristaeellaceae; genus Firm-10. Next base: position 1,353 of record CAKUAV010000059.1, on the reverse strand, counting down.
CAGATGGCCTCGGCCTATGTGGGCATAATGATCGCGCCGTTTGTCTGCGGCCAGATCACGCAGGCGCTGGGCATGGCGCTCTTCCCGGTCTATCTCATGCTGTTCTATCTCCTCATGGTTCCCGTCACGCGCGCGGCGCGTCAGCTTCTCGACAAATCGAATTCATAAAGGAGGAACACATTTATGCGTTACGAAATCAAAGGCGGCTCCTTTCCGGTCGTGGTCTGCGAACTGGAAAACGGCGAAAAGATGGTGACTGAAAAGGGCGCGATGGCGTGGATGAGCCCGAATATGCAGATGGAGACCAGCGGCGGCGGGCTGGGCAAAATGTTCTCGAAGATGTTCTCGGGCGAGAGTATGTTCCAGAATATCTACACGGCCAAGGGCGCGGGCATGATCGCATTCGGCTCTTCCTTCCCCGGCCAGATCAAGGCGATCGAGATCGCGCCCGGCCGGGAAATGATCCTGCAAAAGAGCGCCTTCCTCGCGGCGGAGTCGGGCGTCGAGCTGTCGATCCACTTCAACCAGAAGCTGAGCGCCGGCCTGTTCGGCGGCGAGGGCTTCATCATGCAGCGCCTCAGCGGCAGCGGCATGGCCTTTGCCGAGATCGACGGCGCGCTGGTCGAATACGAGCTGGCGGCCGGCCAGCAGCTGATCGTGGACACCGGCAATGTGGCCGGCTTCACGGCGGGCGTCAAGATGGAGATTCGCCAGGTGCCCGGCATGAAGAACAAGCTGCTGGGCGGCGAGGGGCTGTTCAACACGCTGCTGACCGGCCCGGGCACAGTCTGGCTGCAGACAATGCCCATCAGCAGCATCGCCGCGTCCATCCGCCCGTTCATCCCGACGGGCAGCAACTGAGCGGAAAAGCGGCGGCAAACCGCAGCCCCGCGGGCGCACCGCTGCAGCGTGCCCATAATGGAGACGCCCAGCATGAGCCGCGCACAGAACAGCATGACACGCTCAGGAGAAACGGCGCATAGTATGCCGTGTAAGCTGCTGTGCGGAGCGTGGTTCATCATGATTCTAAGAGGAGAGTTGTATGTCGCCGATCTCGATCCGGTGGTCGGGTCGGAGCAGGGCGGTCTGAGGCCTGTGCTGATCGTGCAGAACGACATGGGCAACCGCTACAGCCCCACTGTCGTCGTGCTCGCCGTCACCTCGCAGCTTCAAAAGGCGCGCCTGCCCACCCACGTCCCTGTGCCCGCCGCCGGCCACGGCCTGCAAAAGGATTCCGTCATACTCGCCGAGCAGCTGCGCACGCTCGACAAGCGCCGCCTGCACGAGCGCATAGGCCGCCTCGCGCCCGAGTACATGACCGCCGTGGGGCGCGCGCTGGCCGTCGAACTGGGG
>CAKUAV010000058.1 GCA_934636425.1 uncultured Clostridia bacterium | reverse complement strand
GCTTTTTTCTGTCCGCGCTCTATTCGCTCCTGAGCAGCGCGACGCCGTAGCGGCTCATCGTGAGCAGCTCACCGTCGGCAATCTCGCCGCACTTTTCAAGGTTATGCGCCTTGTCCAGCTTGTAGACGGCATAGCGCCCGCGTCCGCCCTCAAAGTGAACGCGGATGCGCTCGACGCGGCAGTCGTCCTCGCTGAAATTGGCCAGCAGCACGGCCTCTCCGCCCTCGCCCTTCGCCGCGCAGACGAACACATTCCCCTCTTCGATTTCCGCCGGCGCCTGCGCGCCCAGCCTCGCCAGTTCTCCAAATGCCTTGAATGCATAATAGGGCTTTTTGACCTGCACGACGCCGGCAAAGCCGTGACGCGTTTCGAGCGAGTTGCCGAACAGCCCGCACCAGCGGCCTGTGAATTTTGTCTGAGCGTCGTAATAGGCCGCGATGTCGCAGGGCGAGGATTGCAGTGCGCACATCATGCCCGCATCAAAGGCCGCGCCGCGCTCGTCGGCGATTATCCTGAAGCTCTCGTCGACCTTTGACCAGTCGCGCACATAATCCCAGCCGATAGATGATCTTCGTGCCGCATTCGTCGATGGCCTTGAGGTATTCGTCGGTCAGCGTGAAATTGTAGTTGGCGGGGTCGTTTTCGTCGCAGCCGAAATTCCTGAACAGGCAGTGAACGTCGACAAATTCGCCCGCGCCAAAGGGATATTCCGTGTCGTGCAGCCGGGAAAACGGTATGCGCGCTTCCTTAAAATACGGACGGGCGTCCTGTGAAAAATTGCAGGTCAGCGGGCCGTTGTTGACGCCGTTGACTGGCTTGATCGCTCCGATGGCCTGTGAAAAGTTGACCGACAGATATTTCACGCAGAGCATACCTCCGTTCATAATTGTTCTGTGTTCAGTCACGGAAAGTATAGCACACTTTTCAACGTCCGGCAACTTCATATTTTCATCTCCTGCGCTTGAATCGAGGGCTGTGTGTGCTATAATTAGGAAGCGATCTCTCCCATCGATGCACACGGACAATATACATTCGGAAAGGATGATTCTTATGCGCATTCGCGATTATGGCCTGACGGTCGGCTCTCTGCCGACGGGGCCGCTGAACCGCATCAGCGACGTGCCCGGCGTGACGGTTGGACACGCGACGATTGTCAGCGCGACGCACAACACCGGCGTGACCGTCGTTCTCCCCTGTCCCGACAATCCCTTTGCCCGCAAGCTGCCCTGCGCGTCGTTTGTGCTCAATGGCTTCGGCAAGACGGCAGGACTCGTGCAGATCGACGAGCTGGGCACGCTGGAAACGCCCATCGCGCTGACCAACACGCTGAACGTCGGACTGGTTCACGACGCCATGGTCGAATATATGGCGCGCCTGTGCGAGAAGGACGGCGTGGAAATGCGCTCGGTCAATCCCGTCGTGTGCGAGTGCAACGACGCGTCGCTCAACGACATTCGCCACCGCGCCGTAAAGCAGGAGCACGTCTTTGCAGCCATAGACGCCGCCTGCGCCGATTTCGAGGAAGGCGCTGTGGGCTGCGGGCGCGGCATGACCTGCCACGGGCTCAAGGGCGGCGTGGGCTCGGCGTCTCGGCAGATCGAGCTGGACGGGCGCGTCTATACGCTGGGCGTACTCGTACAGACCAATCACGGCCAGCTACGCGACCTGATCGTCGATCATCGTCCCATCGGCGAGGAGATCTGGCGCGAGCTGAATGAAAACAAGCCCGACAAGGGCAGCTGTATCGTCATACTGGCCACCGATGTGCCGCTGAGCGATCGGCAGCTAAAGCGCGTCGTAAAGCGGTGCAGCGTGGGGCTGGCGCGGCTGGGCTCGTTCATCGGCCACGGCAGCGGCGAGGTGTTCATCGGCTTCAGCACGGCCAACCGCATCCCCCATACGCCGGAGCGCGCGATCGTCGATGTAAAGGCGCTCAGCGAAGATTACATCGACCTCTGCTTCCGCGCCGCGGCCGAAGCGACTGGGGAGGCCGTGCTCAATTCCATGGTCGCAGCCGAGGACGTAACCGGCTACGGCGGACAGACGCGGCTCTCACTCAGCCATTTCATGGACAGGCTGTCCCGATAAAACAGACCAGGCCGATTCACCCGCCATATGGATGAATCGGCCTGAATTATGTTGGGATCAATCGCGTTCGGTCAGTTCGAGCAGCTCGAATTCGCAGTCGCACTCAAAGCCGGTCAGGCCGCGCGTTTCCGTTTCGACCTCGCCGCACTGGTTGTCGTAGGGATCGATTCGGGTGTGCTGCTTGGGCGGATAGAACTCGGCCTGATAGTCGGAGCTGCTGACCATGCGCCACGGCTCCAGATTGCCGAAATAGAAATTCCAGCGCTCATAGTTTCCGCTGCGCCAGGCGCTGCCGCCATAGGAACAGTCGCAGAACACCCAGCCGCGCTCGCCGGCGTAGAACTGCGCCCAGTCGTGATTGCCCACGGACGAGGGCGGCGTCATCTCAAGGCCGGACTGCCAGCGCGCGGGAATGCCCGCAATGCGGCACAGCGTGATGAAGCACAGCGCCTGAATGCCGCAGTCGCCCTTCTGGTTGATGGCCGCGTATTCCGAGCCGTTTTCGATCGTCAGATAGCTGCGCACGAACGTGTATGTCACCTTCGTCGTGCAGTAGTCATAGAAGCGGCGGGCAATGCGCACGGGGTCGGTTTCGTCTCCGGCCAGCTCCTTCGCCAGCGCGCGCATGAACGGCGTAAAGGCGATGTGCGGCAGCAGCTCCTCCGTGTCGGATTTTTTGACAGGATCGGCGGTCGGATACACCATATCGCCTTTCTGCATGGGGTCGACATAGTGACAGATGTTGTCGTATTCGTATTCCACGCTGAAGCGCTTGTTTTCGGTCAGCTTTTCCCTGAAGCACACGGTGCGCTGCGCCTGATTTTCCGGCGCGACGATCATGTTTTTGTCCTTTGTCAGCAGGCGGATGTTGTGAATCTGCGCCGCGGGCACGGGGATCGGGATATGGACGGTGTAGGTTTCGCCCGGCACGAAGGCGTCGTCCTCGATATAGACTGTGTGCTTCATGCGAACGTGGCAGGTCACCCTGCCCTGTTTCTTCATGCGGCCGATGATCTCATCCAGCTGATTGGGCCATTTGCCGGGCTCAATTCCCGCGCGGGCGGCCAGATCGGGATTGACCTTGAGCAGTGTGTTCAAAAAGCGCCTGAAATACATCTTCTCGCCCAGCACATAGATGTAATCCAGCTTGTTTTCCAGCTCCAGTCGGTCGAATTCCTCCTCGGTGAAATCGGGAATGCGCTCCCGCACCTTCTCGATGGCCTGAGCGCGCGGAATGGGATATTCGCGCGGCAGCCGTTCAAGAATGATTTTTTCCGTCTTCAGGCCCTCTTTGAGCGAGAGCGGCACGCGGGGATCGGCAAGCCGCGCCTCGATCAGATCCAGCGCGCCCTTGAAATCGCCCGCCCATTTCTTTTTCAGTATGTCCTCAGGAAGCCCGACGCTCAGCGCGCCCCAGTTTTCAGCCATATGCTTTCTCCTTTACTGCTTAGCGATATCCTCTTGAAGCGAGGAAATCATAGCTCTTCTTCAGGCAATCGAACGGATCCTCGCCGAAGCAGTCGTCCTGCTCCACAAAGGCGTATTTCGTGCCGGCCTTTTCGGCGGCGGCGAGAATCGCGTCAAAATCCATCACGCCATGGCCGACCGGCGCAAAGCGCTTCTTGCCGTCCGGCAGAATCTCCATGTCCTTCAGGTGAATGCAGTCCACGCGGCCTGTGAGGCACTCCAGCTCTCTGATGGGATTATGGCCGCTGTACTCTGCCCAGTAGGTATCCAGCGTGAAGCCAAGCTCGTCGGCGCCGAATGCGTCGGAGAGGCGCTCCATCATGTTGCGCTCGCCGCCGAAATAGTATTCCACGTCGTGGTTGTGATACATCACCTTGCCGCCCAGTTCGCGAACGCGCTTCACCATCGGTTTGGCTTGCTCGATGAAGGGCGCCAGCGCCTGGAGCTTGTCCTCCATGCCCCACATGGCCGGCATGGAGCCAAGCCCAAGATAGTGGCAGCCGAAGATCTTGTGTTCAGCGACCACGGTATCCGTTTCCGCACACATACGATCAAAGCTGGTGTGCGTCAGATCGCAGGTGAGGTTGTTCTTCTTTAGCTCCTCCGCCAGCCATTTCGGATCGTAGGCGCATGTGCCGCTCACCTGAACGGAGGTATAGCCGATCCCGGCCACCCTTTTGAGCGTCCTGGCAAAATCATCCGTCGTCTTGCAATAATCGCGGACTGTAAAGAGCTGAGCGCCGATTTTCATAACACAGCATCTCCTTTATCGGAAGGTTCGGTTGCGCGCTCTTTCAAGCGCACCCCTATCATAATTCAGCGCGGCGCAAAATTCAAGCTCTTTTTGAAAAAATATGCCTGTTTCCGGTAAACTCTCCTGCAAAATAGACAATCGGCGCGGCAAACGCCCGCCTTGTCAGACGTGAGCCGCGCCGAAAAGGCCGATTTATTTGACCGTAATCAGCTCATAGTCGCGGCTGCCCAAGCCGATCTTCTCGGCATGCTCGAGGCAGGTGCGCCACTCGGATTCCGGCGTGGAGTTTTTGAAGTGGTCGTGGCGGTCGATGAAATTGGGCATGGCCATCCTGTCGCCCAGCTGACTGGCGCGGATGGGCTGCGCCGCCTGACACGCGTCCACGCAGGCCTGATCGAGCGCCAGCGGATCGAACGAGGCGAACATGCCGATGTTGGGCAGGATCGGCGCGTCGTTCTCACAGTGGCAGTCGCAGTTGGGCGAAACGTCCACAATCAGCGAAATATGGAAGTTGGGGCGGCCGTCCACAACGGCCTTTGTGTATTCGGCCATGCGGCAGTTCAGCTCGGAAATGGCGGAGGACGTCGAGAAGCTGATCGCGTCGAAATTACACGCGCCCAGACAGCGGCCGCAGCCCACGCAGTGCGCCTTGTCGACGTGCATCTTGCGCTTCATGACGTCGAAGACCAGGCCGTCGTTGGCGCATTCCCTCTGGCAGCGCTTGCAGCCGCGGCACTTTTCTTCGTTGACCTGCGGCTGGCCGTTGTTGTGCTGATCCTTCTTGCCGGCGCGCGAGCCGCAGCCCATGCCGATGTTTTTGATCGTGCCGCCAAAGCCGGTCGTCTCATGGCCCTTGAAGTGGGTCAGGCTGATGAACACGTCCGCATCCATAATCGCGCGGCCGATCTTCGCCGTCTTGAGATACTCGCCGCCGTTTACAGGCACTTCAATGTCGTCGGTGCCCTTCAGGCCATCGCCGATCAGTATGGGACAGTTGACGGTCAGGGGCGTAAAGCCGTTCTGCCAGGCGCACTCGAGGTGCTCCAGAGCATTTTTGCGGCTGCCGGGATAGAGCGTGTTGCAGTCGGTCAGAAAGGGCTTGCCGCCCAGCTCCTTCACAACATCCACGACGGCGCGGGCATAGTTGGGGCGCAGATAGCTGATGTTGCCCAGCTCGCCAAAGTGTATTTTGATGGCGACGAACTTGCCGTCCAGATCGAGATCGGCAATGCCGGCTCTCCTGATCAGCTTTTGCAGCTTGGCGGGCAGGCCGTCGCCAAAGGCTTTCGTGCGGAAATCGGTAAAATAAACCTTGGACTTTTCCATGGCGCGTTTCTCTCCTCTATGATAAAAAGTTATTCAACCCAGTTGACGGTGCCCTCGCGGCGCGGCGCGCGCTCCTTCGGCTCTTCAAGCGCATATCCAACGGCCAGCGCCAGCGTCGGACGGTAGCCGGCGGGAATGCTCAGCGCGCGGAGCAGGTTTTCCTTCTCGGCCGATTCGAAGGCGCGGCGGAACGAGGCGATATAGCAGCTGCCCAGATTCAGCGCCTTTGCGGCCACGGCCATGTTTTCGGTGGCGTTGGCGCAGTCGATATCGCCGAACATCTCGTTGCTCTTCTCGGCCGAAACGATGATGGCGCAGGGCGCGCCGCGGAATGTGTCGTTCTCGGGATCTCCGCAGGCCGCGCTGATCTTGTCCAGCAGCGCGCGGTCGGTCACGACGGTGAAGTGCCACGGCTGGCAGCCCATGGCGGTTGCGGCGAAGCGTCCGCACTCGACAATCTGCTCAAGCGCCTCGCGCGGCACGATTTCCGGCTTATAGGAACGGATGGAGCGGCGCGTCAGCAAAGTCCGGATGGTTTCGTTCATGTCAAAAGCCTCCTTTGATTCATGTTCTCATGACTGAATGATAGCATTTTTAAGCCGCGCTGTCAATCGTTGCAAAGGGGCGGATTTGGTGATATAATGGAGGCGAAATTATGAATTTTGAGGAGGATGATTCCCATGCGCGCTTATGAGAGACTGATGAAATACATCATGTTTGATACGACCTCTGACGAAGCCTGCGAAAGCTGCCCCAGCAGCGAGGGTCAGCGGGTATTTGGCCGCGCACTGGTCGAGGAAATGAAACAGCTCGGCATTGAAGACGCCTTTCAGGACGAACACGGCTATATTTACGGCACGCTGCCCGCCAATGTCGACGGCCAGCCGGTGATCGGCCTGATCGCGCATATGGACACAGTGGCCGACGCGCCCGCCATGCCGATGAATGCGCACATCGTCAAAAACTATCAGGGCGGCGACATCGCCATGAATGAAAGCGGCGCGCCCGTATTGAGCCCCGCCGTCTATCCGCATCTGAACGCCTGCGTGGGCAAGGATCTGCTGATCACCGACGGGCGCACGCTGCTGGGCGCGGACGACAAGGCCGGCATTGCCGAGATTCTCACGCTCGTCGAGGAACTGAACGCGCATCCGGAGATCAGGCACGGCAAAATCCGCATCGGCTTTACGCCCGATGAGGAAATCGGACGCGGCGCGGATCTGTTCAACGTGCCGCTCTTCGGCGCGGATTTCGCCTATACCATGGACGGCGGCGAGCTGCCCGAGCTGGAATATGAGAATTTCAATGCGGCCGGTGCGACGATTACGATTCACGGCGTGAACATTCATCCCGGTTCGGCCAAAAACATGATGAAGAGCGCGCTGCTCATCGCGAACGAATTCATCTCCATGCTGCCGCCCGCCGAAACGCCCGCGCATACGTCCTCCCGCGAGGGCTTCTATCACCTGACCGAGATGAGCGGCGTTGTGGAAAAGGCGACGCTGCGCTACATCATCCGCGATCACGATAAGGAAAAATTCAACGCGCGCAAGGCCTATATTCAGCAGGTGGTCGACTATCTCAACGTCAAATACGGCGCCGGCACGGTCGAGGCCGCCGTCAGGGACAGCTATTACAACATGATCGAGGTGCTGGCCGATCACATGGACGTCGTCGAGCGCGCCCGCGAGGCGCTGCGCAATATCGGTTACGAGCCGGTCGATTCGCCCATCCGGGGCGGCACAGACGGCGCGCGCCTGTCCTTCATGGGCCTGCCCTGCCCCAATCTGCCCACCGGCGGCATGAACTATCACAGCCGCTTTGAGTATATACCGCTTCAGGACATGGACGACGCGGTGGCCATGCTGCGGCGCATCGTCGAGGCGCGATAACGGCCTCTCGGAGAAACCGACCCGCCGTAAAATCGGCGCGCAGTATGCACAAAGCCCTGCCCGATTCCGCACGCTTGCACGGAACCGGGCAGGGCTTTTGTGATTTGATTATGATTCGAGCTTTCTGACCTCCTCGATCGGAGCGGGCAGAGCCTGCTCAAACGTCAGCCGGCCGCCGATGACCGACATGCGCACGCGCCCGCCCAGCCGGACGTTGCCCAGCAGCAGCTCGTCGCTGAGCGCATCCTCGACCAGACGCTGTATGGCGCGGCGCAGGGGACGCGCGCCGTAGAGCGGATCGTAGCCCTCGTTTGCCAGCAGCGCGACGGCTTCCGGCTCGACTTCCAGCTGAACGCCCTGCTCGGCCAGACGCTTTTGCACGTCGCCCAGCATGAGCGCGGCGATGCGTTCGATGTCCGGGCGCTCCAGCTCATGGAATACGATCATTTCGTCCACGCGGTTGATGAATTCGGGGCGGAACACCTGCTTGACCTCGTCCATGATGCTGGCCTTCATGGCCTCGTAGCTCCTGGCCGCATCGGCCGCGCTGCCGAAGCCCATCGTGCGCTGCTTTTTGATGGCGTGCGCGCCGGCGTTGCTGGTCATGACGATGACGGTGTTTTTGAAGTCCACAACGCGTCCCTGTCCGTCGGTCAGTCGGCCATCCTCGAGTATCTGCAAAAGCACATTGAACACGTCGGGATGCGCCTTTTCAACCTCGTCGAAGAGCAGCACGCTGTAGGGATGGCGGCGCACCTTTTCGGTCAGCTGACCGCCCTCGTCAAAGCCGACATAGCCGGGCGGCGAACCGATCATGCGCGAGACGCTGTGCTTTTCCATATATTCGGACATATCGATGCGGATCATGCTGTTTTCGTCGCCGAAAAGCGCCTCGGCCAGCGCCTTGCACAGCTCTGTCTTTCCCACGCCCGTCGGGCCCAGGAATATGAACGAGCCGATCGGCCGTCTGGGATCCTTGAGACCCGCGCGCGCGCGTCGGACGGCTCTGGCCACAGCCGTGACCGCTTCGTCCTGACCGATGACGCGCTTTTTCAGCGTGTCCTCAAGGCGCATCAGCCGCGCCGCTTCGCCCTCGGTCATGCGCTGAACGGGAATGCCCGTCCAGGCGGACACCACACCGGCCACTTCCTCCTCGCCGACTGTGCCGTTTTTCTCGTCGCGGCGGGCTTCCCAGGCCTGACGGCGCGCGGCCATGTCGTTTTGCAGCCGTTTTTTCTGATCGCGCAGCTCGGCGGCCTTTTCAAAGTTCTCGCTCGAGACCGATTCCTCAATTTCTCTGGTCAGCGTGTCGAGCCGTTCTTCCTGTTCCTGCAGATCGAGCGGCTCGGTGAACACATGGATCCGCACGCGGGCGGCCGCCTCGTCGATCAGGTCGAGCGCCTTGTCGGGCAGGGCGCGGTCGGAAATATAGCGATCGCTCAGCCGAACGGCAGCCTCGATGGCGTCGTCGGTGATCGTGACCTTGTGATGCGCCTCGTACGCGTCGCGCAGCCCCATCAGTATGGCGATGGAATCGTCGATCGTGGGCGGCTCCAGCATGACCGGCTGGAAGCGCCGTGCCAGCGCCGCGTCTTTCTCGATCTTTTTGTGATACTCGGAGGGCGTTGTCGCGCCGATGCACTGCAGCTCGCCGCGCGCCAGCATGGGCTTTAGGATATTGGCCGCATCCAGCGAGCCTTCGCCCGCGCCCGCGCCCACCAGCGTGTGCAGCTCGTCTATAAAGAGTATGATGCGGCCGTCGCTGCGCACTTCGGCGGCGGCGTTCTTCAGCCGTTCCTCAAACTCGCCGCGGTATTTCGCACCGGCCAGCATGGCAGAAAGATCCAGCTGCACAAGCCGGCGCTCCTTCAGAATTTCCGGAACATCGCCGGATACGATCATCTGCGCCAGTCCCTCGACCACCGCCGATTTGCCCACGCCCGGCTCGCCCAGCAGCACGGGATTGTTCTTGCGGCGGCGGCAGAGAATCTGCATGATGCGCTCAATCTCCACGCTGCGCCCCACGATGGGATCCAGCTCGCCGTTCTTCGCGCATTCGGTCAGATCACGCGCGTATTGATCGATTGTGGGCGTCGAGCTTTCCTTGGGCGCGGCGCTGTCCTTTTCACCGCCGCAGGCCTGCAGAAGCTGAGATCGCGCCTGCGCCAGATCAAGCCCCAGCCGCATGAGCGCCTGCGCCGCCACGCCCTCGCGTTCAAACAGCAGCGCCAGCAGGAGATGCTCGGTGCCCACATAGTTCTGTCCCAGATCGCGCGCCTCGCGTGCGCTCTGCTCGAGCACCTTCTTTGTGCGCGGCGCATAGGACATCGTTTTGCCGGCGGTCTGCTCGTCGCCTTCGCCCACCATCTGGACGATCGTTGCGCGCAGCGCCTCCTCCGAGACGGCGTTGAGAATCAATCCCGCCTTGCCCGGATCGCGCATAATGCCGAGCAGCAGATGCTCGGTGCCCACATAATTTCTGTGCATGGCCGCCGCTTCCTTTTGAGCGGCCAGCAGAGCGCGCTGCGCCCTTTCAGTAAATCTTGCAAAAAAAGCCATATATCCTCCTTACAGGGTCTCCGGAAAAATGCTACGCCGTGTCGTGCCGGCCAATCGCCTCCCGCAGCGCATCGGCGCGCAGCATATCGCGCTGACGCTCCGTCAGCTTTTCGGCGACGCGGCATTCTATGGACGCGTCGCTCATCTCGCTGATCAGCCGATCGATCGCATCCAGCGGCCTGTCGATCAATCCGAGCGCCGCCGCCAGACGGATCTCCGAGCAGCGTTCGCGCATTTCAGGCGCGCTCATCAGACGCGCCGCGCCAATCAGCGCCAGCGACCGCCCCGCGCGATCCTCCACCAGCAACTTATCCTGCGCCAGAATGCGCTCGCGCACGGCGCGTTCGGCCGCAATCAGCCCGAGCGCCGCATCGGAGAGCGCTTCCAGCGCGCTTTCTTCTGTCTGTCCCATTTTTACCGCGGCGGACAGGCGATAAAGACCGCTCTGCTCGCCCTTTTCGTCAAAACGCTTTTTCAGGCTCAGTCCTTTTTTGTCCATGTCGCGCATCAGGCGCGTCGTCTGGCCGGAGGCGCGCAGCATCGGCAGATGCAGCGTGACCGAGGCGATCATGCCCGCGCCCGCCAGAAGCGGCTCGGCGGTCAGATAGCCGAACTGATCGTCATACGCGTACGCGCCCACGCCGTCCAGCCAGTCGTCGGCCATAAAGGCCAGTCCGGCCGTGCGCTCGATCTGAAAGCCGGGAAGCGCCGCGTCGATGCGGACATGATCCGCGCCGTTGACGCCGATGTTGATTGTCGCGCCCTTTGAAAGAAACGCTGTCGCGCGCGCGGCGTTTTTGAGCAGATCGCGGTTTATCAGGCCATGCTCGGCCAGTCTGCCGCGCTCGGATGCGGTCATGTCGGCCAGACGGCTCATGACGAACGCGTCGCGCTGACCGGCCTTCTCGAGGGCGACGTTCACGCGCGCGGCGTTGTGCATGGCCTCCTCGTCGCTCATGCCCGAATCAAACGGCACATCCGCAAAGTTTCTCAGAAGGCTCACGCGCGTCTCGACGACGACGTCCATTTCGGGCGCTGTTCTGTCATTCATGGCGCTCGGCCTCCCCTTCTTCGCTCATCGCGCGAATCTGGTCGCGCAGCGCGGCGGCTGTTTCGTAATCCTCATCGGCGATGGCCTGCTTCTGGCGGCGCTTAAGCGCGCTGATGCGCATTTTCTTTTCGATCGATTCGTTCACGCCGCCCGCGCGCCGTCCTGCGTGCCGGTCGCCGCCCGCGCGCTTTTTGAGCCATGCGCTCAGCGGCTGGCGGAAGGTCTCATAGCATTGCGCGCAGCCGACATATCCCGTCTTGAGGAAGGACTCGTAGCTCGTGCCGCAGATCTCGCACGTCAGATCGGGAATCGCCGCCTCGTCCTGCGCGGGCTTTCGGGCGGCGCTCATGCCGGAGCCCAGCATCTGGCCGATTGTGTCGGCCAACGCCGAAAAGTCGATCTTCAGCTCCTTTTTGCGCGCCAGACATTCGGCGCAGAGATTGACGTCCTTCTTTTCGCCGTCCACAATGGTGGTCAGATGGATGTTGGCCGGACGCAGCCCGCATTCGTCACACATGATCATGGCCTTCACCTCGCTCGGCGTTTCTGAAAACCTGCTGGAGCATATTGCGCAGCACGGCGGCGCGCAATACGTTTTTTGCGCTGATGGGCAGCGCCAGCGCGTTTTGTGCCACGGCCGAGCGCATCAGCAGCGCCTCGTTGAGCGTCACCAGCTTGCAGTCGTGCAGATGCTCTATGATCGCCGCGGCGCTCTCTTCGTCGATTTCATTGCCCACGCGGTTGAGCAGCACGCTTAAAAGATTCCCTTCCGGCCGCTCTCTCATGCGCACGATGCGCACAAAACCGCCGCCGCCGCGCCGGCTCTCGATCACATAGCCGTGATCGACCGAGAAGCGCGTCGCCAGAACATAGTTGATCTGCGACGGCGCGCAGCCGAAGTGCTGAGCCAGCTCGTTGCGGCGCAGCTCGACCTGCGTCCCCTCTTCCATAAGGTCTTTGATGAATTTTTCGATTGTATCGCTTAACTGTGCCATATGGCAACGCCTCACTTATTTTGACTATCTCTGACTTTAATTATACCGCATTTCCCGAATAATGCAACAAACAAACGTGATATTTAACATTATAGAACGCTTAAAAATCTTCCAGCCGCGCTCATCGGCATGTTCAAAAAGCGGGAGCGGAGAAAAGTGCTCTTCTCCGTTCCCGTTTGCTGTCAGCAGACCGGCCGCCGGTCAGTTTTCATTCGGCCGCTCGTAGGTTTCCCAGGACTCCAGGTTGTCATTCGCGCGCGCCGCGACGTCCACATTGACGCGCGCGGCCGAATCTTCGTCCAGATAGAGTGTGAAATGGTCGTGCTGCTTGAGCATGGTGGCCGGCACCATATTGGTCAGCGGGCTGGTCAGCGTCTTATAGACCGCCTCGGCCTTGACGGCGTACGGCACGCAGGAAATGATTGTCTCGCAGCGCATGATCTGGCGCACGGTCATCGATACGGCCTGCCGCGGCACATCGTTCAGCGCGGCGAACCAGCCCTCGCCCACCTGCTGGCGGCGGCAGCGCTCGTCCAGATTGACGACGATGTACGCCTCGTCGGTTTCAAAATCAGCCGGCGGATCGTTGAAGGCGATGTGGCCGTTTTCGCCGATTCCGATCAGTCCCAGATCGACGGGCGCGCTGCGCAGCTCTTCGGTCAGCGCGGCGATGCCCTCGCGCGTGCCGTCGACAAAATGCGCGCGCCTGATGGGAACGCGGCTGACAAAGCGCTCCTTCAGATACTTTCGGAAGCTGGCCGGATGCGCCTCGGGCAGATCGACATATTCATCCAGATGGAACATATCGACCTTGCTCCAGTCGACATTCTGCCGCACGAGCGCGGAGAGCGTGTCGAACTGCGAAGCGCCGGTCGAGAGCACGACGCGCGCCTCGCCCCGCTCCCGAATCGCGCTGTTGAGCACGGCGGCGGCCTGTCGGGCGGCCAGCTCGCCCATAAGGCGGCAGTTTTCAGCGACGATTACCTTCATTGCGCGCTCATCTCCTCATGAATGGCTTTCAGGTGGTCTCTGATGGCAATGTGCTGGGGACACTGCTTTTCGCACGCGCCGCAGCCCACGCAGCGGTCGGCGCCGCCTTCTTTTTCGGCGATCTGGGCATAGGACGTCTTGAAGTCCTTGCCGTCGCCAAACATACAGGCGTTGTCATAGCCGCCGAATATGCGCGGGATCAGCACGCCGCGCGGACAGGGCTGGCAGTATTCGCAGCCCGTGCAGCCCACGCGGATGCGCTGTTCATATGCCCTGCGGACACGCGAAAGCATATCGCGCTGCTCGTCCGTCAGGCAGTGCGGCTTGACCTGATCGAATATGCGCAGATTGTCGTCCAGCTGCGCTTCGGTCGACATGCCGGAGAGTATGGTGACGAATTCCGGCTTGTCGAGCAGCCATCGGAACGCCCATTCGACAGGCGTGCGCTTTTCATTGGCCGCGTCATATATGCTCTGAACCTCTTTGGGCGCCGTACGGGCCAGCGCGCCCCCGCGAAGCGGCTCCATGCCCACCACGCCGATGCCGCGCGCGGCCGCATATTTCTGAACGCCCGCATAGGTCGCCTGATTGAATTCATCCAGCAGGTTCATCTGCACCTGAATGAGCTTCCAGTCGTAATCCTGCGCGATCTCGGCAAAGACCTCGGCGTTGTCGTGGAAGGAGAAGCCGGGATAGCGGATCTTGCCCTTTTTGACCATATCGTCCAGGAACTTATAAGCGCCCAGATCGCGTATCTTGTGGTAGGTCTCATTGCGCATGGCGTGCAGCAGATAGAAATCCACATGATCGGTGCGCAGCTTGGTCAGCTGCTCGTCCAGCGTCGCCTCCATATCCTCGTATTTTTCAATTTTCCACAGCGGCAGCTTGGTGGTCAGCGTGACCTTCTCGCGCCATCCGTCCGAAAGCGCCTCGCCGACGACCAGCTCGCTTTCGCCGCCGTGATAGGGATAGGCGGTGTCGATGTAGGTCACGCCGCAGTCGATGGCGTGGCGGAGCATATTAATGGCGCGCTCGCGGTCAATTTTGCCGTCTTCGCACGTCGGGAATCTCATGCAGCCGAATCCCAGTGTGGATGCGGTGATGTCTGTGCCGGGAAAATGTCTGTATTGCATGCTTATGCCTCCTCGCTATAATCGTCCGTCTCGGCATCCTCCTCAGCGGGAGCGCTTGTGTAACGGGGCAGTGTGACGGAGAACTCCGTGCCTTCGCCCAGCTTTGAATGAACCTCGATTGTGCCGCCCATGCTGACGACGATGTGCTTGACGATCGCCAGTCCCAGCCCTGTGCCGCCCATAGAGCGGGAGCGTCCCTTATCGACGCGGTAGAAGCGCTCGAACAGGCGCGGAATATGCTCTTCGGCGATGCCTATGCCGGTATCGCTGACCAGCAGATAGGCGTTCTTTTCCGTGCCGTAGACCGACACGCGCACCGTGCCGCCCGGCTGATTGTACTTGATGGCGTTCTCGATCAGGTTGATGAGCAGCTGCTCCACGCGGTCGTTGTTGCCCCAGACATAGATCGGCTCGCCGTTTTCGTTGATGCTCAGATCGACCTGCTTCTCCTTGGCGTGTATCTTGAGCATCTCGCACACGTCGTCGGCCATCTTGTCCAGCCTGAGCCGTCCCAAACTGACCTCGGTGTCGCCCGATTCCAGCTTGGATATGGACAGTATGTCGTTGACCAGACGCGTGAGGCGATTGGCCTCCATCATGATGATGTTGAGGAACTTCTGCGCCATTTCGGGATTGTTGATCGCGCCGGCCTGCAGTGTCTCGACGAAGCCGCGTATGGAGGTCAGCGGCGTTTTCAGCTCGTGGGAGACGTTGGCGGTGAAGTCGGTGCGCATCTGCTCCAGCTTGCGCAGCTCGGTGATGTCCTCGATCATGGCCACCGCGCCGACGATCTGTCCGTCGCGCTTCATCGTGGAAATATAGAGCCTCAGCGGCGTGCGGGCGCGGCCGGTCGTGCCCTCGCGCACGGCGATTTCTCCGGTATACACGCCGTCCTGAGACATGGCTTCGCTGAAGAGCGGCTCGAGATTGACGTCCTTGCTGATCTCGCCGATCTTTTTGCCCTCGCAGGGCTCGTGAACGCCCAGCCGCGCCTTGGCGACCGACGTCATCAGTATGACCTCGTAATCGCTGTTGACGGCAAGCAGGCCGTTCTGCATCTGATTCATGACCACGCTCAGCGCCTGATTGCGGCTGCTCTGGCGCGTGAGCTGTTCGTTGATGCGCTCGGCATTGGCGTTGATCTTCTCCACACGCGGCGCAAGATGGCCGTACAGCTCGACGCGCGCGTCAAAGCGCCCCTCGGCGAAGGCCTCGAACAGCCCTTCCATGCCCCGGACGAGCTGATCGCTCTCCTTCACGGAAAGATCGGTGAGCAGATAGCACAGCGCGATCAGTACAATGGCGATGAACGCAAGGCGGCCGAAATGCCCCTCCAGCACCTGCGCGTAGGTGGGCGTCTTTTCCCATGCGCGCACAATCCAGCCGCGCTCGCTCAGCACGGAAACGAACGTCGCGCGTACAGCGCCGTATTCTATTGTATCCGTACCCGTTCCGTTGGCGCGCGCCAGATCCATATCTCTGGCGTTCCGCGCGTCGTCGTTTATCACGCGAGAGTTAAAGAGCAGCTGTCCGTCGGCGTCCGCGACGGCCAGTCCGACGCCGGCTTCCTGCGCCATTCCCTTTAATCGACCGCTCTCAAAATCGTCGAATGTTGAAAATGCCGCAGTGTCCAGATATTCTGCGGACATGCGGCATATTTGCAACAGATTCTCCGTTGCGATTGCGGTGAGATTGTTCAGCGTCGCCCGGGCGTACACGACGACAAAGGCGATGCTGCAAAGGAGAGCGACGCAGGTTGCTGTAAAGGCAACCTTTCTCCTCATATGCGATTCTCCTGTCTGTCGTTGAACTTGTAGCCCACGCCGCGTATGGTTTCGATGTAGTGCGCGTCGTCGCCCAGCTTCTGGCGAATGTGACGGATATGGACGTCGACCGTGCGGGTCTCGCCATAGAACTCGTAGCCCCAGATGCGGTCAAGCAGGAAGTCGCGCGTGAGCACCTTGCCGCGGCTGATGACCAGCAGCTTGAGCAGCTCGAATTCCTTGAGTGTCAGGGAGAGCTTCTCGCCGTTGCGGAAGGCCTCGTAGTTGCCCACATCGATGGTCAGGCCGCCGACGTGCAGTATGCCCTCTTCCTCGTTCTGAGGCGCGGCGCGGCGCAAAAGCGCCTTGACGCGGGCGATCAGCTCGCGGACGCTGAAGGGCTTGGTGATGTAGTCATCCGCGCCCATCTCCAGGCCGAGGATCTTGTCCACCTCGTCGCCCTTGGCGGTCAGCATGATGATCGGAATATCGCTCGTCGTGGACGTGCTCTTCAGACGGCGGCAAACCTCAACGCCGTCAATGCCGGGCAGCATGATGTCCAGAAGGATCATGGCCGGACGCTCGTGCGCGCAGACAACCAGCGCATCTTCGCCGTTGGCGGCGGTCACGACTCGATAACCGGACGCCTCGAGATTGAAAGTAAGCAGTTCAAGGATATGAGCCTCGTCGTCGACGGCCAGAATGAGTTCGTTTGCCATGTGCATCTCCTCTTTCTTCTTAATTCTTGGAAAAAGC
>CAKUAV010000057.1 GCA_934636425.1 uncultured Clostridia bacterium | reverse complement strand
TGTCATCGACGCCCATGCCCTTGAGTGTGTCGATGTACTGATCCCATCCATTGTCGAGGTCAGCCTCGCCGGTGATGAACTTGAAGTACATCTCCCCGCAGTAGGTGGATATGGCGTTGTTGAGGTCGGTGAACTCCTCGGTCTCGTCGGGCGTGGCGGAGAGCACCGGCAGGCACCACCAGTCCTCGTTGGAGCCGTTGCGCCATATGTCCTCAGCGTCGCGCATGATCTGGCTGTTGCGGGCGCGTCCGGCCTCGGCCAGCTTGTAGCCGGGGCAGTTGCCCACGATGGCGGGGCTGAAGCGGCGGGCGTACTCGACCATGCCCTCCGGGCCGTTCATATACAGATCGGTGTACTGGGGCTTGCCGTTCTCGTCGATGTAGTAGCCCGCGTCGGAGGATGCGTCCTTGCCCTCGGAATAGCCATAGTTTACGAAGATCATGCCCTCGTTGGAGTAGAGATAGTCCATGAAGCGGCAGGCGATTTCGGGATTCTCGCAGGCGGTGGTCACGCCGGTGCCGTTGATCTGGGTCAGAGGGCTGTTCTGGAAGAAGGCGTATTCATCACCCTTGTTGAGGAGCGGATACTTTATGGCAACCCACGTGTTTTCCTTGCCGTCGAGCGCCGCGTCGATCTTCTGGAAGTTGCCGTAGCCGCCGGCCATCGCGCCGATGTCGCCGGCAGCCGCCTTGGCGCACATGGTGTTGTCGTCGATGGTGGCAAAGTCGGGGTCGAGCAGGCCGTCATTGAGCCAGGAATTGAACAGCCTGAGCGTGTCCCTGTAGCCCTCTTCACAGGCGGCGTAATGCACTTTCTGATCCTTCGTGCGGTACCATATGACGTCGCGGCTGGTCACGCCGTAGGCAGAGAAGAAAACATTGTATGTGTAAAAGCACATGGAGAAAGGAACGACATTGTACTTATCCTTGAAGGCCTTGAGCATGGCCGTGAACTCGTCGATGGTTTCCGGCGCGGTCAGGCCGCACTCGTCCAGCCACTGCCGGTTGACGATCGGGCCGATCCATGTTCCGGCTTCCATCAGCATCGGGAAGCAGAAATAGTCGCCGCTGTCGGTCTTGTAGGATTTTTCAACGTCGGCGTTTTCCTGCATGATCGCCCACAGATTGGGAGCGTATTTGGGCAGATAGTCGTTGAGCGGTATGATGACCTTGTTCTCGATGTGGGAGGCGGCGTTGGTTACGATGTCGGCGTTGAATATCAGATCGGGATAGTCGCCGCCGGCGATCATGAGGTTGTAGGCCTGCGTCTTGTCAGCGCCCGCAGCCGGCTCAATCCAGTCCACGTCTATGCCGGTGCGCTTTTCCCATTCCTGATACCAGGGCGCGTCGTTCGCGGAGGGATAGATGGCGGAATAGCCGACAGCCGAGCCCATCCAGACCTTGAGCGTCACGTCGGTATCGATGGGGTATGCGATTTCTTCCTCGGCGGAAGCAAAGCTCAGGCAGGAGAGCGCCAGCAGGACGCACAGCGCCATGGCCAATAGCTTCTTCATGGAAAAACCTCCTTAAATAGTGTCGAGTGTGCCGATGGCATTGCGACGGGCGGTTCACCGTCTCGCGATGAGCCGGACGGAGGGGAGCGCCGAACCGCCAGCGCCCCGTTCGTTCAGCCGACACTGAAAAGATAACACAATGTCAATGAAAAGTAAATCACCAAAACACGCATATTATTGCCTTTTGCGAATTGACAATTTCGCAAACAATCGTCAATATTGCGAATTGCGCCGTCAATGATGGACAAAAAGCGCCATATATGTTACAATAGAGACAATAACTCACGATTGGAAGGATGTTTTTTGTTCAAAAAGCTGCTCGGGCGCTTCAACGGCCGTGTCTTTCTGCAATACTTTCTTTGCTTCATGCTGCTGCTGGCGCTGGCTGTGGCCTTCAACGGCGTGGTGGCGCTGCGCAGCTACGACGTGCTGCGGCGGGAGTGCCATATGTCGAACTCCATGCAGGCCGCGCGCTTTGCGCAGGTTTTCGACGAAATGCTGCAGAGCTCGGACGCGTCTCTGCTCAAGCTCGAGCAGAACCATGACTTCATTTATACGGTGTCGCTCGAGCGCCAGAACAAGGCGCAGGATCACTATCGGCTCTATTGCGTGCGCACGCTGCTCAATCTGACGCTGCGCGCCAATCAGGCCGATCTGTTCGTCTATTACGGCGGCAGCGATGTGATCGTGTCGGCGGCCAACAGCACCGCCCGCAGCGATCTGTATTACAGCGTGTATTATTCCGGCACGCGGCAGGACTACTGGGACTGGAAGACATTCATCAACGGCTCGGCCAATTCAAAGGTGAGCGCGGTGTATTATGACGGCAAGCCCTGTCTGGCCATTGCGCGCACGCTGCCCACGAACATATCCGGCACGTCGAACATCGTGGCCGTGTCGGTGTTTCGCAGCGAGATCATGGGCAATTTCATGGACACGGCCTCCGCCGACGGCGCTGTGGCGGTGTATTCGCTCGAGAACAGGCCGCTGGTCTCCTCGGACGCGGCGCTGACCGCCGGCCTCACGCTGCCGGACAATGCGCCCGCGCGCGAATATCTGACGCTCAAGAGCGGCGGGCGGACTTACTATGCCTACATCATCGATTCGGTCGCGGCGGCCTGCCGGTATGTGTCGATCACGCCGGACTATGTGTTCACCGAGCCGCTGGACGTTTTGAGGCGCTTCCAGATCGGCGTTAACCTGCTGCTGATCGCGCTGGGCGTGCTGCTGGCATGGGCGCTGGCGCGGCGCAACGCCCGTCCGCTCGAGGAGGCCGTTAAATCGCTCTCCGAAAAGACCAACGTGCGGTATGACCGCCGCTCCAAGAGCGAGCTGGAGTATCTGCGCGCCACGATCGAGCACACGCTGGACGAGAAGAAGCTCTTCCAGAACACATTCGATATGCGCAGCGACGTGCTCCAGCAGAACTTCCTCTATGAGGCGGTCACAGGCACGGTGAAGGAAGAGGACTCGCTCCAGTCGCTCTTTGCGCGCAACCGCCTGCCGCTCATTTCCGATCGATTCGCGATACTGCTGGTGCGCGGCTGGCATGAGGAGCCGGTGCCGCCCGATGTGGTTGCGCCGCTGGTCGATCATGTGCGCGATATGAAGGCGCTGTGTCATCCGCTCTATCTGATATCGCCCTCCTGCGCGTGCATCGTCAATCTGTCGGCGGAATTTACGCTGGAGGATCTGGACAGGCTGTGCGCCCGCTTCCGCGCCGAGCAGAGCTATACATTCTGCCGCAGCGATATCTATACCGGGCTGGACGGCCTGCACAGGGCGTTCCGGGAGACGGCGTTTCTGGTCGGCTTTGACGTCGTGTACGGCGATACTGTGGTCATCACGCCGGAAAACGTGTCGCACGACTGCTCCTTCAGCTTCAACGCGGCGTTCGCGCCCATGGCCGAGACCGAGCTGTCGCGCGCCATACAGGATGAGAGCGTCGACTGCGCGGCGCTGTTCGACCGCCTGCGCGCGGCCTATTCCAGCGACGGCGCGACCAACCCGCGCTCTGTGCGCTGCTTTATGTACGATATGCGCCGCTTCCTCACAGCGGCGATCACGCGCCAGTGCTCGGCGGCCTATGCCGCTCAGCTGGACATAGACGGCGCGTTCTTCAGCGCCGAGGCGCTGCCGTGGTTCCGCGATCAGGCGGTGCGTCTGCTCGAGCTGGCGCGCAGCCACTATGCGGACAATCATTCAGACAACGCGCTCTGCGCTCAGGCGCTGGCCTATCTGGACGAGCATTACAGCGACCGCAATCTGGGCGTGGGCACGCTGGACAGGGTGTTCGGCGTGTCGAGCGCCTATCTGTCCGAGCGCTTCCGCGCGCACACGGGGCAGGGCATAGGCGACTATCTGACCAGTGTGCGCATGATGCACGCCTGCCGCCTGCTGCGCGAGACCGACATGACGCTCGAGGAAATCGCCGAGAGCGTGGGCATCGTGGGCAGCAGCACGCTGATTCGCCTCTTCAAAAAGACGCAGGGCGTTACGCCGGGCGTATACCGCCGCACGCACGGCTCGATAATGCCCGTCTCCGGCGAGTGAGAAAGCAATAAAAAAACAGTTCATCCGTCCGCAGGGAAGCGCTTCCCGAACGGGCGGATGAACTGTATATATTGGAAAGAAAGCGTCATTTCAGGCGGTGCTTCAGCCACTTTCCCGACAGGAAGGCGATCAGCAGCGCGCCGGCGCGGAACGTGTAATCGCAGAAGAAGCCTATGATCAGGCCGTATATGTCCATGTGCAGATAGCGCACTGTGACATAGGCCACGGGGAGGCGCAGCAGCCACGGGCCGATCATGTACACCGTGACGACGAACATGAGCATGCCGCTGGTTTTCAGCGTGCCGGTGATGCACTGGAAGCAGCTGGTCAGCGGCACTGTGAAGCACATGATGCGCAGTATGTCGCGCGCCTTCTCGATGACGGCGGGATCGCGCGTGAAGAGCGACACGACCGGCTCGGCGAATATGAACAGCATGACGGCGCAGGCGCAGGTGACGGCCTCGCCGATTAAGAGAATCGTGCGGGCGTAGTCCTTCGCCAGCCTGGGCTCGCCGCGCCCCAGCGCGTTGCCGGTCAGCGTGACCGTGGTCATTTCAAGGCCGCCGGTGACGGCATAGAGCAGGCTGAGTATGTTGTTGGACACCTGATAGCCCGCCAGCGTCACGTCGCCGATCATGGCCGTGACCACCTGAACGCCGATGAAGGCGAACTGCACGAAGACCTGCTCGATCAGCGCGGGCACGGAGAGACGCAGCATCTGAAGCACGCGCGCGGCCCTGAGCGGATAGACGCGCCGGAGCGTAATGCGGCCGCGTCCCGAGAGTATCACGGCCAGCTTGGCGGCGCAGCCGAAGAGCGTGGATATGATGTACGCCCACGCAGCGCCGTCTATGCCCCACTTAAGCCCATATATGAACAGCAGGCACAGCGCGATGTTGAGCGTGTTGACCAGCGCCGTGAAGAGAAACGGCAGCCGCGAGTCCTTCACGCCGCGCAGGCAGGAGGACACGGCGATGTCCAGCGCCAGCGCGCAGGAAACGGGCAGGCACATGCGCAGATAGCGTATGGCCAGCGCGCGCGTCTGTGCGGACAGGCCGCTAAAGAGCGTGTCGAGCACCCAGCCCGCCCCGGCGAAGCAGAGCGCGCTCAGCGCGGCGGCGAACAGGAAGAGTATCGTCAGCGCCTGAAACGTGAGCTGGCGCACCTGTTCCGCGCCGTCCTCCTCGTCCATGGCGCGGGCGATGAGTATGGTCGCGCCCAGACCGATGCCGAAATAGAATGCCATGAGCGTGTTGAGCACGGAGTTTGAAACCGACACGGCAGCCAGCTCGGCGGTGCCCAGGCGGCCGACGAACAGCGTGCCCATCAGGCCGATGACGAGCATGAGCATCTTCTCGGCGATGGCGGGGAGAGAGAACGCGGCGATTTCATGGAGCAGCTGTCGCCTGTTGGACGGCATGATCGCAACACTTCCATCCTGATTGATATTGCCGCATACAATTTAGCACAGCCGGACGCGTTAAAAAAGCGAGATTTCATTAACTGTTTGGCGCGCGCCGAAAAAAATTCACCCTTTTCTTTTCAGCATCCTCCAGAAACGGCGGCTTCGGGCGCGGCGCGTCGGAACGGGATGAGCGTTTGCCGGGCGCGGGAGGGCGCTCTGAGGCGGAAAGAATAATTTTTATTGACAGAGTGAGAGGGACTCATTATAATGTATAAGAGGAAGGAGATGATCGGCCATGGAACGAATCTTCTTTGAAATCGACGCGGCGCTGCTCGGTGAGAACGCTTCTCGGGCCCTGCAGCAAGCGCTTGAGGCGCATCGAGCCGTGTCCGTTCCCCGACTTGAGTTTCCCATGGAGCTGGATCGCCCGATTGTGCTGGACAGCGGGAGCGCGCTGCGCGTTCATCCCGAGACGATCGTGCGCATGCAGGCGGGCTGCGGCGGCTGCATGGCGCGCAACCGGCACGTCTATGACGAGCGGGGCGGCGCGCGGGAGAACGTCGTCTATGATCACGATATACTCATAGAGGGCGGCATATGGGAGGAAGCCGAGCGCGCGCCCAGCGTGAACGACCCCGACGAGGCGATGCGCGCAATGAGCCGCATCATATCGGGCACGGTGTTCTTTGATCGAGCCGAGCGCGTGACCGTTCGCCATATGACGCTGCGGCGCGGCGATCAGTACGGCGTGCTGCTGGCGGCCTGCCGTGATTTTCACGTGGATGATCTGTTCTTCGACGACTACCGTAAGGACGGCGTTCACGTCAACGGGCCGAGCGAGAACGGCGTGATCGAGCATATGCGCGGCCACTGCGGCGATGATTTCGTGGCGCTCAACGCGTGGGACTGGGATTCGTCCTCAGTGTCGTTCGGCAGCGTCAAAAATATCGTGGTGCGCCATATCGCCTGCGAGGGCGACGAGATGCGCCTGCTTCCCGGACGCAAGACCTACAGGAGCGGCCTGAAAACGCTCTGCCCGGTTGAAAACTGCGTGTTCGAGGACATATCGGGCGTGTACAATTTTAAGATGTATCAGCAGCCCAACTGCCATAACGCCGATCGGCCGGCGGCTGAGCGCGATTATTCCGATATTCCCGGCCTGATGAAGAACATCGCCTTTAAGCGCGTCCACATTGCGGCGCGCGCGGGCGGTCTGGCCGAGGTGTCGCTGGACGGCGTTTTCGAGATCGGCGCGGACTGCCGAAGCGTTTTGTTCGAGGACGTCGAACTGGACGTAACGGCGTCGGCGCTGAAGGGCGCGGACATGGCGCTCGTGTCGGTCGGGCCGAAGTCGTCCACATGGACGCGGGGCTATAGCGATCCGGCGAAGTGGTGCGAGCTGTTCGAGCCGGATCTGATCTGCACGGCGGAGGGAATGACGTTTGCGCGCGTGCGGATGGGCGATGAATACTGCGCGGACGAAAGCGCGCTGGTGCAGGCGCGCCGGCTCACGGTCAATCCCGACTACCCCCATACGACGCCTCGGGGCGGTACGGGCTGCGGCGTGGTCAAGGGCGTTGCCATTCAATGACATGCGAAGGAGTTTCACAATGAGAGTATCCGTATTTCTGGATCATTTGCGCGATATAACGTCTCAGAAGGGATGCACGCTGGCGGCGGCCATGAAGGAAGCCAAAAAATCGGGCGTGGATTATGTCGAGGTCAACGCGGGAACGATCGCCAACCCTGAGGATTTCATGCGCCTGCTCGGCCAGACCGGTCTGGAGGTGGGCGGGCTGTACGCATTCTTCGACTTCGGCCATAAAGATCAGCCGGACGAGATCAGAAGCACCGTCGAGATGGCCGAAAAGCTCAAGGCCGGCACAATACTGGCCGTCCCCGGCTATCTGGAGGAGGGCGACGACCGCGAGGCTGTGCGCGAGCGCATGGCGGTCGGTCTGGACAAGCTGTGCGCCGAGGCGTCCATGCGCGGCGTGCATACGACGATTGAGGACTTTGATTCCGACCGCGTTCCCTACGGCACGGCGGAAGAGGTGGCGTGGTTCCTGGAGCGCATTCCGCGGCTGGGCTGCACGTTCGATACCGGCAATTTCCTCTATCACGGACAGGATGTGCTCAAGGCCTATGACATTCTCGAACCGCGCATACAGCACGTCCACATGAAGGATCGCGGCTATCGCGCTCTGACGGGCGAGGAGCCGGTCGTTTCGGTGAAGGGGCGCAAGCTCTATCCTGCGCCGGTGGGCAGCGGCGAGCTCCCCATGGCGGAGATCGTGCGCCGTCTCTATGAGCGCGGCTATGACGGCATCTGCGTCATGGAGCATTTCGGCGCGCGCGATCAGCTGCTGTATATGCGCCGCTCGGCACGCTGGATGAAGAACATTTTCCGCTGAGCAAAATAGACGGCCATCAAAAGAGGCGAACGTGTCGTGCGTTCGCCTCTGCTTGTCAAAAAAGCTTGGGGAGCGCGAGAAGGCCGAATCTCTCTTGAACTTCCCAATCCTGCCTGGCGGCGTGTGCGGTGGGGCGGAACGACTTTTTGCGGTGGAAAATCCTATTTCCAGAGCCAAAACCGGAAAGAGCAGCAATGTGACGGGAGCCTGCTTTCCCGTTCACCGGCTCGTCAAAACCTTTTGACAGGCTGACACTTCTGTCAGAAGGAATATGATAAAGACGGCAAAGACAAGAGCCGTCGTGATATGTTCCTCCACATTCAGCCGCTGAAATACAAGACCCATCGTGCAGGCAGCGGCCGAGGTCAGCGATGAAATCACTGCATTTCTGATATCGTTTTTCACCATTCCTGCGTTTTCTTCCCATTATTGGACTCATTATAGCAGATCTGCGGCAAAAACCAGCAAAGGATTACTCAGGGTGAGAAGAAAAGAAGCGCAATGCAAGCGTGCTTTTGCCCTGCTTATATCGCCTTGCTGCGCGTTTTTTGAAGTGAGGCGCGTGTTTTAAGGGGTACACTTTAGTTCTCTATTCGGGGTTTGGACTTTTACCGTGTCCACTTTCAGGGGTACACTTTATGGAGCGACGGGCGTGTTTGAATCATTTCTTTTCTTCTTCTTTCGACTTTATATGCTGAAGTGCATCACGCCACGCCTTTGGCAAACACGTGCCACTGTATTTCGCGAGCGTTTCGTCAAGGCATCTGGTCAACCACATGCCTTTGCCGTGCGTCAACGCCCTCAGCTTCAGCACGGTGATCGTTGACTCTTTTCCGTCTCTATCAAGCAATATGACAAATTCGCCCAAATCATCCCTGACAACAAGATACTCTTGGTAATTTTCGCCTCTATACACACGTCCGCACATCGACAGCTTTCTGCCTGTAGCGCCCTCATTACCAATTTCAATCAGTCTCACATCAAAATCGCGAAGTACATGACCTGTAAATAACCGTTGTAATGGATTGACAATACGCGATACGCCATAAGCGCCCGTTGTACGACTCACGGCTATCATTTCGTCCACAACATCGTTATTTTCGACCGAAGCCAGCGTATTCGAGCAGCACGTCGCAAGCGCATTGCATTCAGGCGTCACACGCTTCCCTTCGAGCAGTCCCATATCATTCATGAACTCAAGCTGCTTTTGAAAAGAGTTGAATTGTTTTATTATCCCCCATACCGGAGAATAATAAAACTCAACAGAGCCATTGATAGGATTCATCATGATGTGATTGTAGCAATCAATATCTACAATCAATCCGTGAATATTGCCTGAAAAGCCGAGTTGTTTCAATTCGCGTGAAATTTGTACCTGCATCACGCGCAATGGTTCAAGCACTGCGAGATACTTGTTTATGACAATATTGAAATTGTCGTAAATCCAGTCGATATTCTTGCTCAGCGCTATCCTTTTCGTCTTGCCGCCGTTGACTATGGATATTCCCGAGCTACTCATGACAAAGAACCCGTAATACCCTCGGGACTTGATGACATATAGTTCGCCAGTCTTGCAACGCTTTCGAATCAGAGTTCCTTCTCCGACGTATTCCCCAATGTAATCGTAAAACTGAAGATACGCTTCAGGCGTTGTCTGATAGCAGCCGTCTTCGAATGAATCGTATGGATTTGTGACTGAGTCTGTTGTTGCCAGCTTAAACTGAATTACAGCGTCAAACTTACCGTTTTTGTGATAACCAACCTGATTATCGGCATATAGAGTTTTTTCTTCCGTTCTGACTCGCTCGTTTATATGCGTGTGCCCTGTGAAATAAACGGCTTCCCTGTCGAATTTGCCAAGGCAGCTTTCCACCGGGTAATGGGACGCACAGATGAAGCATTTTCCGGCATCAATCGCATGTTTCTTCGCCGTTTTATACCCATTCTCAAACAGTGTAGTCTGCTCAATCTCGTATGCACGATTTTTTATCATTGCCATACAGCACGGAACGTTGTTGGCGTTGAAGCTTTCGCTGTACTTGGCAAACCCCGAACCACCGTAGATGACGACATTGTCGTCTTCCACATACTCATTCTGCAAAACGATATATCCCAGCGGCTCAAGAGCGTCTTTATAAAACTTGACCGCTTCATCGACATCGAAAAAGTCGATATATTCGTGATTGCCGAGAATCACCAGCCCAATAGGGCAGTCAGGATGATGCTCGAACTCGCATGGCTTGAAATCGCGCAGTTCTACGATTTTGTTTGTAACCTCAACAGCAATCAAAGAATCCTGCTTCTGCTTACTGCACTCAAGCCTTGATATTTCATCTTCCAATGTCGCCGCAAGCAATATCTTCTTTTTCAAAGAATGCGGCAGTTCACGTTTCTTATAATAGTTACTTTCCAGATAGTGCTCAATTCTCTCAAGACTGCCCTTCGGCGCAATAACCTTGCTATAGCTCACATACTTGTCGATATTTCTCTTCATCTGTTCAAACTCGACGTATTTTGTCGCAATGTACTTCGCAAGATTGTCGCTGCGACGCTTGGCATCCGCGCGCTTTTTTTCAAGCGTTAAGATGTCATCCGCACTTACCTGTTTACACCTGAATTGCTTGTATTGGCGATACATCACATTTATTCTGTATTGCCTGTAAAATGCGACGACCACGTCTTTTTCGGATGATACATCACCTAAAAAAATCGGCATATTCCACGACAGCGATCTCTGGCAAGCAGACGAATCATAGAGCGACTTTGCCAGAACCCTCACAGTTTTGCGGATATTATTGCCAAAAAAGCGTGCATGTTTCGACAGATGGATATCCGAGACATACTCAATCGCGATGCGTGACCTGGCGCCGTAATACAACATCGGTTCGTATAACTCGCTTTGTACCACAAGGTTTGTTCCACTGGAAGATACCATTTCGGATTCCCTCATGCAATCATCTCCCTGCATATCAATTGTGGTTCGTGATGTATTCGCCAGCATCCAGACGGAAGAATGCGCTCAGCCTCAGAGCGTGAGCATCTGTGAACGCCGTCCGGCGCTCCCCGTTGCGTTTCATTATGGAAACCAGAGACGTCGTGCGCGTCTTAGACCGTTACGCTGAATACTTATGTGCATCTTTATGGAGACGGATTTGTTGCAATGTACCTTGCGGATTTTCAAGCCATAAAAAAATAGGGAGAGTTTCTCGCAACTCTCCCATGTGGCAGGGGCAGAAGGATTCGAACCCTCAACAAAGGTTTTGGAGACCCACGTGTTACCATTACACCATGCCCCTACGCTGTTTCCAGCGAACAATAGTTATTATACACGCCGCCTCGCCTTTTGTCAATAGGTGAAATGCGGTTTTTCTCCGCTTTGAAAGAAAAAAATGCCGCGGCGCGCCCCAATGAAAAACATATGTGCAGAACATACATTTTATAGCGCAGAAATACTCTATGCAAAAATGGAATGGATGTGCTATAATGTACTTGTGTTCTGATTTAATACGACATATCGCAACGGTTCACAAATGATTCACATATATTTTCACATATCTGCATTTTACTGACGGGAGGAAAAGACCATGCCTTGGGATGCGAAGCTTGAGATGAATGAGGAATTGAAGAACGAAAAGCTGGCGAAGCTGTTCGAATGCAGCCGCACGGGAAAGATTCGCCGCAGCGCCGCGCACAATTGTCTGATCGTGGTCTGGAACAGCATGGAGAGCAGCGCCGACCGCTGGACGGGTGATGTGCTCAGCTTTACCGGCGCTCAGGAGGCGGACGACCATGCGATGAACAACGCGCTGAACCGGGCGCTGCGCGATTCGCGCAAGGACGGCGTTCCCGTTTACCTCTTCGGAGCGCTGACGGCCGATTCATATATCTATTACGGCATTGTCGAGCTCGCGGGAGAACCGCATCAGGAGGCGCGCAGCGATTCCAACGGCGCAACGCGCACGGTGTGGGTCTTTCCGCTGAAATATGCGGGCGCCGAGCCGAAAAAGAGCGAGGACAAGCCGTATGAGGATGAATTGAATCATATCTTCTCTTCCGACAATTCTCAGGCGGCTGAAAAGAAGCTGCGCAGGCGCATCAAAAGGCAATTTGCAAAAAAGAAGTATCTGGGCGACATCCAGATTTCAGACGAGGAATACGCGCTGCTCCTCGATTATATGCGTCTGCGCTTCAAGGCCATGGCGGCGCGCTGCAGCTTCAGAGCGCCGGACGAGGCATTCTGCGTCGGCATGGTGCAGATCGGCATTCGCTGCTATGAGGACGGCGTATACTGGCCGAAATTTCAGCAGGAAATGCGCGTGTCGACGAACGGGGGCATTCAGAGTGAGCTGAGCGACATGTTCGAGGAGACGCTGCGCCGCAATGGGCATGAAATGCTGGACAACCAGCGCTTCGTCAATCAGCTGCTCCTGCAGGGCTTTGTCTCCGACCGCTATGCGGGCAGGCTGTTCGATTATCTATACGATTATTATCAGCGCGAGCTGTTCTGCTGCCTCGGCAATCTGAAGGGCCGCCTGAAGGCGCTGCTTCGGGCCATGGCGCGCAACGACCGCGGCCAGGTGAAGATCGTCACCCAGACGGCCGATGCAATCGCATATAATCCCAGCAGCGCCCAGACGCGCGTGCAGGGACTGCTGCGCTGGATCGACAAGGCCTATTGGGGTGAAGAGCTGCCCGGCCGCGAGCGCTCAAATCGCCTGACGCGCGCCTTCCTCGACTGGCTGGACGAGAAGGGCCGCGCCGTCATGAACAGTGACCGGGCGGGCAGCGGCGCGCGCAGCCGCGGCGACAAGCGCTTCTCCAGCCCGACCATCCGCTATAGCCCCAAGGACGGAACATTCGCGCTGGCGCTGCCGCCGCAGATTGTCAATGACGAGGATGCGAACAATCTGCGCTGGGAGATTGAGATCGGCGCCTGTTCAGACTATCAGGCGTGCAATCCTCTCGAGGTCTATACCGGCTGGCGCGTCGACGGCATGAAAAAAGAGCTGTCTGATTCTGCGCTGCTGTTTGAAAAGATGGAGTTCCGCCTGATGAGCGGGGAGCGCCGCGTGCGCCGCTTTGCGATTGCCGCCGCCCCCATACGCTTTTTCGACGAGGACGGCGTATGGGTGCGCGATAACAAGCTCTCCGCGGGGCGCGCCATTTCCTTCTCGAGGCCGGATTTCACGCCCGAATCCAGCGCGCGCACATACATTGCGGATATGCGGCTGGGCGAAGCGCCGTTCATATATGCGGAATACAGCTTTGAAAAAGATGATATCGTCTATTTCCCGGACGGCGAGCCGCTGTGCGTGGGCGGAACGCTTCGGGAAGGTCTGCTGAAGCGCGGCGCTGTCGCGGGGGCGCGCGTGCCGCTTGAGAACGGCACGGCGGATGTGTACCGCGCAAGTCCGCTGATGTATATGCAGATCAGGCAGGAGCAGCTGAACGGCACAAAGCTGACGGTCAATGGCCGCGCCTATCGCCTTAGCGAGGACGCGCCCGGCCTCAGGACGTTCAATCCCATGGATCGCAGCGGCGAAATCGGCTGCCTGATCGAGCTGAGCGAATACGGCTGCCGGGCGAGCGGCGCGTACGCCGTCGACGTCGATGTGCCGGCTGACCGCACGGACAGGAGCTGTCGCTTCCAGCTGATTGCCGGCCTGTCCTATGCGTTTGAGGATGCGCCCTATGTCTACAAGGATGCGGGGACGATCAGCGTGCCGACGCGCTGCGGCCTGACGGAAACGCAGGATACTGAAAGCCCTGAAGCGGTCGATGGATGGACGTACTTCAGCTTTAAGCTGCTGCCCGGGCGGCGCTGGATCGGCCTGAACGCGCAGGGCGTGCGCGTTGAGTTCAAAGTGCCGATGTTCGAATATTGCTTTGAGGACGGCGCGTGGCGCACGAGCGAGCCGGGCGACGTCTGGAAGAAGGATTTCAAGCAGCTGATGTGGATTCGCTGCGACGGCGGCGAGCCGGTTGTCTCCATGATGGACGAGAACGACGAGCTGCACGAGGCTTTCGTTTCGTATGATAAGGAGAAGGACGCATTCAAGTGCGATATGAACGCCTTTAAGTCCTATCTGGCGCGCGAACGGCCGAGTTATACGATCTATATGACGCTGCCCGGCGCGGCGGAGAAGATTTCCTTCCAGAATGTCTATACGCACGCCGTGGTGCTGAAGGCTCCGGCTGCGCTGAGGGTCGACGCGCGCAGCGGCTGCGTTCGCGCGCTCTTCGACATCATCGGGCGGGACGCGATCTATGCCGATCTCTATCGCGGCGATGAGCTGATCTGCGAAAAAGCGCCGCTCGTCAATAACGAGCTTGTCCTGAACGGCGATTTTGAAAACGGCATATACCGCGTCGAGCTCTTTGAGGAAGAGGATGATGACGGCTTCGGCGCGGATTATCTGCCCATCGGCGACGGCTATGACGTGGAGCTGATCAATCCGGGCGATCTGCGCGGCAAGAGCGTCGAGATCGTCGACGTTTGCAGCAGGGAGGATCAGCCGGTCAGGCTGCGCATGAAGCGCACCTGCCGCATCTACAATCTGCGGCGCATGGGCGCGGGCTATGCGGGCGATATGGTCATCCGCAGCCAGCATACCAATGAGATCCGCGAGCGCTGCGAGGGCTATCTGGAGCTGCCTGACCCCGAAAACCTGCAATCGGCGTATGTGGGCTTTGTCGAGGAGGGCGAGCCGCTGGCGTTCCTCTATGACAGCGAGCGCAGCTACATCGTGCGGGAGGCGGATGAATCGATTCCGCGCTACAAGCAGTATCGCCGCTATTCCCGGACGCTTGACGACAGGGATTACAGCTTCTCCCTCCACTTCATTGCGCCGACGGCCGAGGAACTGCGTGAAATCGCGCAGATGGACGACGCAGCGCCGGAAGAAGCGGCAGACAGCGCGGCGAACGACACGGCGAACGATACGCCGGCCACAGCATCCTCCCGATCGGAAGCGCCGGAGGAGACCGAAGAGCGCCTTTCTGATGAGACCAGTCTGCTCGATACGGCGCTTTCGCTTCGGATTCGCAATGTCCTTGCCCGGACAAAGGAGATCTATACCGTCGGCGAGCTGCGCGCCTTTATTGCAGCGCAGGGGATTCAGGCGCTGGAGAAGCTGCGCTATCTGGGCGCCGCTGACAGAGAAAAACTGGAAAACTTCATTTACGAGCACAAACTGAACAAAACGGAGGAATAACCCATGAGCTTTTCACCGGTCAAGGCCTCGAAAATCATTGCCGACAAATACCTGCGCTATCTGCGCACGATATTTTCCATCGACAGCGCGGAGTATAGCCGGCAGTTCGCCTCTGATCTGAAAAGGGAGGGCAATTTTGCCAAGGGGCCGTATCTGGATGTGACCGACTCCTTTGAAAAGGGCAGGAGCATTGAAGAGCTGATTGAGGAGGGCATACTGTCTGCGGGCTTTCGAAAGATCGCCATGCCGCGCGAGCGTCCGCTGTACCGGCATCAGGAAATTGCGCTGCGCAAGGCGCTCTCCGGCCGCAATATGATCGTCTCTACCGGCACGGGCTCCGGCAAGACGGAGAGCTTCCTGATCCCGATACTCAATCACCTGCTGCGGGAAAAGGAAAACGGAACGCTGAATCCCGGCGTGCGCGCGCTGCTGATCTATCCCATGAACGCGCTGGCCAACGATCAGGTGGAGCGCCTGCGCGCTCTGCTGGCCGACTGCCCGGAGATCACGTTCGGCTGCTATACGGGGCAGACGCAGGAAGAGTACAGGAGGGCGCTGGCCGACTACAAGGCGCTCAACGATCAGCGGGAGCCGCGCGCCAACGAGCTGATTGCGCGCGAGCAGATCCGCAAAACGCCGCCGCACATACTCATCACAAACTACGCCATGCTCGAATATCTGATGGTGCGCCCCGGCGACGGCATATTCTTCGATGGGGAGTATTCCGGCAGCTGGAAATACATCGTTCTGGACGAAGCGCATGTCTATAACGGCGGCTCCGGCATAGAGGTGGCCATGCTGCTGCGCCGTTTGAAGGCGCGATTGAGGAACGATGCGATGCAGTATATCCTCACCAGCGCGACGCTCGGCGATGAGGATTCCAACGCAGAGGTGGCGGCGTTCGGCTGCAATCTGTGCGACAGCCGCTTTGAGGCCGGCGACGTCGTGCGCGCGTTCCGTTCGCGGCCTGTGCAGACGCGCGCCGCCGCGCCGCTGAGCGCCGCGTTTTATGAGGAAACGGCGGCTTTGCTCGATCAGGGCGCGTCTCAGGAGCGCATTCTGGAGCGCCTTGCGCCCTATCGGCATGAAGGCGGCGCGGAGAACGACGTCGGCGCGCTTTTGTACGACATCGTGCTGCACGATGTGAACTATATCAAAATCCGCTCGCTGCTGGCCGGCGACGTGAAGACGGTCAGGGAGCTTGCATCTCAGATGAACTGGACGGAGGCGACGCTTTCGGCGTTCGTCACGGTGGCGGCGAAGGCTGTGCGCGGAGGCGACCGGCTCTTCGATGCGAAATACCACATGTTCCTGCGGGCGACGGAGAGCGTGTTTGTGACGCTCAAGCCCAGCAGTCGGCTCTTCCTGACGCGCAAGCAGTGGCATGAGGAGGCGGACGGCACGCGCTTTAAGGTGTTTGAGCTGGCGACGTGCCGCCGCTGCCATGCGCCCTATCTGGTCGGCGCGCTCAACAGGGAGAGCAACTGCCTCGAGCAGTCGACGTTCCGCGCGGACGACGAGCCGCGCGCCGTCTTCCTTCTCAGAGATCACTACAGCGACGACGACGAGGATCACTCTCTGGAGAATGAAAGCCTCGAGGTGGAAAGCTGCGAAATCTGCGCCTGCTGCGGCTTTGTGACCGAGACAAACCGGCGCGTGAAGCAGTCGTGCGACAAGCATGGCAGCCGCTATATGG
>CAKUAV010000056.1 GCA_934636425.1 uncultured Clostridia bacterium | reverse complement strand
CCGATGGTCGGCTCGTCGAACACGAAAACCGAGTCCGTCTGCTTCCTGCCCATCTCGCTGGCCAGCTTCAGCCGCTGCGCCTCGCCGCCGGAGAGCGAAGGCGTTTCCTCGCCCAGCGTCAGGTAGCCCAGCCCCAGATCGCGCAGGATTTCCAGCTTTGATCTGACCGAGCTCATGTGGCGGCAGCAGCGCAGCGCGGTGTTTACATCCATGTTCATCAGCTCCGGCAGGGAGCGCGCCTCGCCGTCCTTGTTGGCATAGCGGATCAGCTTTGCCTGCTTCCCGTAGCGCGCCCCGCGGCACTCCGGGCAGGGAATGTCCACATCGGGAAGGAACTGAACGTCGAGGGAGATCGTTCCCGTTCCGTCGCAGACCGGGCAGCGCAGGCTTCCCGTATTGTAGGAAAAATCGCCGGCCTTCAGGCCCTGCTTCTTGGCCTCCGCCGTTCTGGCGTAGATCTTTCGCAGCTCGTCGTGCACATTCGCATAGGTGGCGACCGTGGAGCGCACATTCACGCCGATGGGCGTCGCGTCGATCAGCTTGACCTGATGGACGCCGTCCGCCTCGATCTTTTTGACATGATCGGGCATTCGCCTGCCATAGCAGAGCGCCTCCAGAGCGGGAACAAGGCTTTCCAGCACCATGGTTGTCTTTCCCGAGCCGGACACGCCGGTGATCACGGTCAAGCGGTGCTTGGGAATGTCCACCGTCAGCGGCTTTACCGTGTGGATGGAGCCGGTCTCCATGTGGATGACGCCGTCCGAAAAATCAGGCTTTCGCGCCGGCTTGCTTCTGGCGGCGGCCGCGCCGGACAGATACGGCCCGATCACGGAGGTCTTGTTTTCCGCAATGTCCTGTATCGTCCCCTCGGCGACCACCATGCCGCCGTCCGCTCCCGCGCCGCGCCCCATTTCGATGAGCCAGTCGGATTCCTTCAGTATCTGCGTGTCGTGATCGACCAGAATAACGGAGTTGCCGTCCCGGACAAGATCGTGCATCACGCCGTTGAGCCCCACGATGTTTGCCGGATGCAGGCCGATGGACGGCTCGTCCAGAACATACAAAACGCCGGTCGTCCGGTTGCGCACGGCGCGAGCCAGCTGCATGCGCTGCCTCTCTCCGGTGGAGAGCGTGGCGGAGGCTCTGTCCAGCGTCAGATAGCCCAGCCCCAAATCCATCAGCCTTGCGGCGACCTCCAGATAGGACTCGCAGATGTTTGCCGCCATGTTCCGCATTTCCTCCGGCAGCGACTCCGGCACGCGCTTCACCCATGCGATGGAGTCCTTCAGCGTCATACGGCAGGCGTCCGCCAGTGAAATGCCCATGAGTCTCGGCGCTCTGGCTTCCTCGGAAAGCCGTGTGCCATGGCACTGCGGACAGATATCCTCCTTCAGGAACTTCTCCACCCGCTTCATGCCCTTTTCGTCCTTGACTTTCGCAAGGGCATTTTCTACGGTATAGATGGCATTGAAATAGGTGAAATCCAGCTCGCCCGCCTGATTGGAGTTCTTATTGTGGTAGAAAATGTGCTTTTTCTCAGCAGGGCCATGGAACACGATCTCTTTTTCCCGTTCGGTCAGATCCCGGAACGGCACGTCCGTGCGCACGCCCATCTCGCGGCAGATATCCGTCATCAGCGACCACATCAGGCTGTTCCACGGCGCAACCGCGCCCTCGTCGATTGTCAGCGAGTCGTCCGGCACCAGCGTATCCAGATCAACGGTGCGGACAACACCCGTGCCGCCGCAGCACTTGCACGCCCCTGTGGAGTTAAACGCGAGATCCTCCGCGCCCGGCGCATAGAAATGCGCGCCGCATTCCGGGCAGATCAGTTCGCCGTTCATCGCCGCCACATTGATGCTGGGCTTTACATAGTGACCGTTGGGGCAGCGGTGGCTGGAAAGGCGGGAGAACATCAGCCGCAGGCTGTTGAGCAGCTCCGTCCCCGTCCCGAATGTGGAGCGGATGCCGGGAACGGCGGGTCTCTGGTGCAGGGCGAGGGCGGCGGGGACGTACAGCACCTCGTCCACATCGGCGCGCGCCGCCTGCGTCATGCGCCGCCTTGTGTAGGTGGACAGCGATTCCAGATAGCGCCGCGATCCCTCGGCGTACAATACGCCCAGAGCCAGCGAGCTTTTTCCGGAGCCGGACACGCCCGCAATGCCGACAATCCCGTTCAGGGGGATGTCGACGTCGATGTTCTTCAGATTGTGGACTCTGGCGCCTCTGACTTCTATTTTTTCCGGTTTGTCGTTCGTGTTCATGCTGTATCCTCCGTCGGCACATGATTGGGCCGCTTCTTCAAATATTATACCATAGCGCCGCGACTGCGGACGACGCCGCGGGCGCAGCGCCAGCGGCAGGCGACGGCCGCCGTTTGGGATGACGCAATGCAATGTCTTTTGGGGAATCATGCCGGCATACGTCACCGCTGTGCCGAGTTCCCCGCGGGACATATGCGCCGCCCGCTATTGCGCATAAGGTATATGCCGTCGCGCGGCTGTTTCACAAATACATCGGCGAGAAATCCGCTTGCGGCATTTCCTCCGAACCGGGCAGGCTGTTTGTCAGGCTGTCGCGTGCCGATTCGGCCATGACGCATTTGAAATCCTGATTTATGGCTCTTCACGGAATCTTGTGGGGAGAAGCCCACAGCGGCAGATTGCATGGCTTCACCATCAGACTGCCGAATAACCTTTGGAGAATTCGAGAGGGTTTCGATCCTCTCGAATTTTCAATCGCGCCAGCAGCGTGTACGGGCGAAGCGGGACGATTTTTGCGGCGGAAAATCCGAAAGCTTTCAGCAAAAACCGGCAGGGGTATCAGCGGCGAGAGAGCTTGCTCCCCCCGTCTGCCGGCCTGAGAGAACGGGCAAAGAAGGAAAAATGAGCAGCGCAATCTTTGCCGCCATGCTGTTCACGTCTCTCTGCCGCGCCTTGCTTCCACCAGCGTTCCGCGAAGTGCCTGATTTATCGCAAGCAACCATGGGCGGCACATCTCAGCTTCTTTTCCCGCTCATCCGGATAGAGAGCCATGCATTCAGAACAATCCCCGCCAGTGCGGCCAAGCCGATGTATGTCAGGCCGGCGTTGGGCTGAATGCCCATATTATGCGCATGGGGAAGCCGGACAAGCAATGTCTGCGCCAGGCCCCGCATCATAACCCATATCGTTTTGTCATATCCGTCGCCTGCTCTGTGACGACGAATGCTGTCAGCTTCAGCGCGCTGCTTCCGGTGGAAACCGCCGAAATTCTCAATGTCGTTCCGAGCCGGCCCACCGCCAGCGGATCAATCGCGCCCTGGGCCGCCTGCGGATAAGCGCCCCGGGTATGAGCGTCATAAAGACGGTCAGCTTCCCTGAAAATACTTCCCTGTGTAAAATCCGATTTTGCCGATTTCAAAGCAGGGACTTCCTTCATTCTAAGGCATCCGCGGCGACAAAGCCAAGCCTGCATATATTGAACGCAGGTAAATTTTTCTCCCTTGAATTGTCCAGTCAATACGCAAAAAAACACTCAGAACCACAATCAAGCGATTCTGAGTGTTTAAGTGCGCCTTCAGGGACTCGAACCCTGGACACCCTGATTAAGAGTCAGGTGCTCTACCAGCTGAGCTAAAGGCGCATATCCAATGGACAGGATATATTATACGCCCTGCCCGCCCGGTTGTCAATGGTTTCCGGCGTTAATTTTTCCCGTCATGGGCGATCAGCCGACCGACCGGCCCGTCGCCGCCGTTCAAGAGCGCTTCCAGTATCTGCGCGTCGGTCAGCAGGGCCGCTGTGCGCAGCGCGCTGTCCAGACAGATGTAGATGTGCGGCCGCCGGGGCGACATGGAGGCAAGCGCCGCGCTCAGCGCCGTGTCGCCCGTCACGGCCAGACACCTTGCCGGCATAACACCCTCGCACGCCAGCTCGCCGCGCCGATTGATCAGGCTCTCGATCGCCGCAGAGCGCGCCTCGCGCATTTCGTGCGGCGCGCTTGAGAGTATGAACAGCGCGGCCAGCAGCGGCGTCACATTGAACAGCCCTTCTCTGAGCGACCGCGCGGCAAGAATCAGCAGGCCGGCGCTCGCGATCAGCCCCAGCCGCACGCCCCAGCGCGCCGCGCGCTCCGGCTTCATGAAGCGCGTCAGGACAGCGCACACAATGCGCCCGCCGTCCATGGGCAGCGCGGGCAGGAGATTGAACAAAAACAGCGCCATGTTGACGCGCACCGGCATAGCCAGACCGCGCACGCCCACGGCCACCGCCGCCACGCCCGAAACGGCCAGCAGCAGATTGACCGCCGGCCCGGCCAGCGCCGTGGCGACGAGCTGAGCCGGACGCAGCCCCCATATGCTCTCCAGACGCGCCGCGCCGCCCACCGGCATCAGCTCCAGCTCGACCACGCGCACGCGCAATAGCCGCGCCATCAGCATGTGCCCCGCCTCGTGAAGCAGCACGCACGCCGTCAGCGTCGCCGCCTCGCGCCCGCCGCCCAGCCAGCAGGCGATCAGCAGCATGGGCAGCGTCAGCGGATTCAGCCGCACCGCCGCGCCGCAGATCGTCCCCAGCTTCACGCCTTCAGACGGCTCGTCGGATCGACCGGCCGCTGATTTTCCCGCGCTTCAAAGTAGACGCGTCCCGCGTTCTGCGCGGCATGGCCGATCACGTCGCCCGCCTCCACGCACTGCCCCACATTCACCGCCGCATCGGCCAGATACCCGTAGGCCGTCTCGCCGCCGTCGTGCTCGATCAGCACGACCCAGTCGCCGCTCATGCCCTGAGAGGCCGCCGTCACGCGCCCCGCCGCCGCGGCGATCACATCCGCGCCGCCCGCGCAGCTGTATTCCAGCCACGGCTGCTCCGCGCTGTAGCCGTGCGTGATTTCGCCGTTCACCGGCGAATAGAGCGTCTCGCCGTCGCTCAGGTTCAGGAACACCAGCGCCGTCTCGGGCACCAGCGCGCGCACAAAGCTCAGCTTGCCGATGCGCTCGCCCCAGTCCAGGCGCATTGTCATGGCCTGCTTGAGGCCGTTCAGCGCCTTCGCGCTCCACGGCGCGTCGACCTGCCGCACAGCCAGCACGCACAGGAGCAGCGCCCCGGCGATGGCCGTGTTGCGGATCAGCCTTTCGCCAATGCTCAGCGCCGAGCCGCGGCTCCTGCGCCGCCCCCTCTTCTGCTTCGGATGGGGCAGCGCCTCCCAGCCGGGCTGCTCCTCACGCAGCGCGTCCTGCGCCGTCTGCGCGCGCGCCTCGCCCGCCGCCGTATGAATTTTCAGCCGATCATTGCTCTTTTCCATATCGCATCCTCCTGTCGTCACAGTGTATGCGGCATTGGGGCGCGGGCATGACAAAAGGAGCAGACCCGCCTTCGCGAGCCTGCTCTCTTTTTTTATTGGTCTACAGCGCGATCTTCTCGAGCGCCGCGGCGATTTTGTCAACCTCCCGCGCGGAATAGCGCTGATTGCCGAGATGAGCGCGGATTAGCTCGGCGGACGGCGATTTCAAAACGGGAATGTACGATCCGTATTCCGCATCGACGATCTCCACACCGGGGTACATCATCAGCACCATACCCCATACCGGCATATTTACGCCTTCGCCGCGCAGCGCATCCCGCAGCGTCTCATAGTGCGCGCGCACCTGATCGCGCGGACTGTGGGCATTCTGCATCTCGCCGTCCGGGAACACCCGCATAACGCTTTTGCGGTCTGTGTCCGAAAAGTAAATCTTGCCCTTCCAGTATTTCACCTCGCACACGCAGACGCCCTCCGAGCCCACGACGATCAGATCGGTTTCATGGTGTCCGCGCAGCTCGAATTCCAGATTGGCGAACACGTGATAGGCGTCCGGCAGGCCGCAAACCGTCTCCAGCGCCAGCTTCTCGCCCTCGTCGCCGCCGCGCGAATCCACATGAATGAGGCGGCCGAGCCCGCGCAGGAGTGTTCCGATGCGGAATGTCACAAAGAGCGCAGCAATCGCCAGCACACAGACAAGCGCCGTCACCAGATTATTGGACGACTCGCCGCGCTTCCCAATCCAATCCGCAATCCGAAAAAACGGTATCAGAATGAACTCGAAATAGCTGTCCGCCATTTCCTTCACCTGAGCCAGGAACGCGGAATGGAAAATGAACTTGTTCAGAATCCCCATTAGCGTAAAAACCAGCCCCAGCACGGTCAATATGCTGATAAGGCTTCCGCCCACAATGAGTATCGCCCTTATAATCCGCTTAATCAAATTCCAGCCGCGTCCTCTGCGGAAGTCGTGCACAACCGCCATACCAGCCCCTCCTCTATTTCTTTTGTATGTAATCATTATATTTTTAATTTATCAGCTTGTCAATATTCTGTTTCAGCTCAGTTCATATTCCATTTGAAAAATATGAGCGCAGATCCTCGCCTGAAGATCTGCGCTCATGAAGCGCAATGATTATGTCACCGCACCAGCTTGGCCGGGTTGATCGTCGGGCGTGCCTGACGCGCCACGCCGGCGCGCGAGCGCATCGCCACATTGCACACAAGGCCTATGCCCATGATGTTCGTGATGTAGTTCGAGCCGCCGTAGCTCACGAACGGCAGCGGTATGCCCGTGACCGGCATAAGGCCTATGACCATCGATACGTTCTCGAATATGTGGAAGAACATCATCGCCATGACGCCGATGATCAGATAGCAGCCGAATGTGTCCTCGGCGTGATTGGCCAGATACATCATGCGCAGCAGCATCGCCAGATACAGAAGGATCATCAGTCCGCCGCCCACAAAGCCGAACGTCTCGCAGACCACGGCGAATATGAAGTCGGTGTGGTCGTCGGGCACATAGTTGAGCGCGGCGAAGTTGCCGACCGAAAACAGCCCCTTGCCCCACAGTCCGCCCGAGCCCAGCATCAGGCGCGCGTTGTAGGTCTGCATGCCGGAATTGTTGATGTCGTAATCCGGATTGAGCCACACCTGTATGCGGTCGACGCGGAAGTTGTCCGAAAAGTTCAGCACATACCACGCCGCGACGATCAGTATCACGCCGATACAGATCGTGCCGACGACCAGCTTGTAGTTCGTTCCGGACGCCCAGATCAGTATCGCGTATATCGCGACGTACACCAGCGCCGTGCCGACGTCGGGCTGTATGACGATCAGTATCAGCGGCAGACCCACATAGCAGCTCATGCGGATCAGCTCGGAGAGCGTCTTGATCGGCTTTTCGCGGCTGGCAAACACCTGCGCCAGCGCGATTATGATGGCGATTTTGCCGAACTCCGCCGGCTGGAACGTTCGGTTCGAGCCCCATCTGAAGAACATATTCGCCGAGCCGCGCCCCACCTCTGTGGTAAACTTGACCAGCGCCAGCACGATGACGTTGCCCCAGTAGAACAGATTCTTCCAGCGCCCGTACAGCCTGTAGTCAAAATACGCCACGCCGGCCAGCACGACCATGCCCGCGCACACCCACAGCAGCTGAAGGCGCGGATAATACAGCGACTGCGTGGTGATCTTCTCGAGGAAGCTCATCTCCACGCCCTCCTCGACCGGGCTGCCCGTCGCGGCAAATATCGAGACGATGCCCCACATCGACATCACCAGCACCATTATGACCAGCGGCCACTCGAAATGCCGGAACAGCCCCTTGCGGTAGCGGCTCTTTTTAATGTCGCTCCACAGCGCCGCAAAGCGCCCCGATTCCGTCTGTTCCTTTCGCCTGCCAAATAGCTTCATCTTATATTGCTGTCTCCTGTCCTTTCATTATCCGCGCAGCCGCCTGAAAAGCGACGGCCTCTTGGGCATTTCAAACGGCACGCTCTCGCCCATGAGCCGGCGTGCCATGCGCTCGAACGCCGCTGCCGCGCGCCCCTTGTCCAGCGCCAGCGGCCTGCCCGCCTGCGCCGCGTCATAAAACGCTCTGTCCTCGCCCAGCTGGCCGAGCAGCGTCATATGCAGCCGCTCGGAAAGCGCCTCGCCCGGCATGCTTTCGCCGCGCCCGAGCTTTCTCGGCTTCATGCGGTTGACGACCAGCAGCCTTTCGCGTATCCCCGCCTGATCGAGCAGCGCGCCCACGCGCTCGGCGTCGCGCACGCAGATCGCGTCCTCTCCCGTCACGACGATCGCCCTCTCCGCCGGCGCGATGGCCGTGCGAAAGCCCGCGTCCACGCCGGCCGGGCAGTCGACAATGACGAAATCGTATTTGCTCCTGAGCCGCCGCACAGTGTCCGCCATGGCCGCCGGCTTGACCGCCGACGCGTCCCTGAGCGCCGCCGCCGCAATGAGGAAAAGATTGTCCGCGCAGCGCGCCTTGACGATCGCCTGCTTCAATCGGCAGTTGCCCTCGATGACGTCGGTCAGATCGTACACCACGTTGTTTTCAAGGCCGAGCAGCACGTCCAGGCTGCGCAGCCCCGTATCCGCGTCGATCAGCAGCGCGCTCTTGCCCTTCATGGCCAGCGCCGCCGCCAGATTGACCGCGACCGTCGATTTGCCGACGCCGCCCTTGCCCGAGGTCACAACCAGCGCTTCGCCCATGGCGTTCCCCTCCTATTCGGCCAGCGAGTTTTCATTCGCGATGACCGTCGATTCCGTTTCCTCCAGGCTCTCCAGATACGCGTCGGAGACCGTCCAGGCCGCCTTGGCCGTATGGGAGCCGGCATAACCGTTCTGAATATAGACCACGACGACGATTTTCGGATTTTCGATCGGCGCATAGGACACCAGCCACGCGTTGTTTTCAACGTCCAGCTCGGTGCGCTGGGACGTACCGGTTTTCGCGGCCGGCGTGTATTTCGCGCCCGCAAAGTACTTTGTGGCCGTGCCTTCCTCGCCCGCCGACACGTCCTCCATGCCCCGCCGTATGGCCGCGAGGTATTCGTCCGCGCCCTCGATCACATTGGCCACGACCGGCTGCTTTTCCAGCACGATTTCGCCGGTCGGCGATATGATCTTGTCCACGATCTGCGCGTTGTAGACCGTGCCGCCGTTGGCGACGGCCGCAACATAGCGCGCGACCGATATGGGCGTCACCTGCGTGATCGACTGGCCGATGGCCGCCATGATCGTCTCGGAGGCCGTCCAGCGCAGGTCGTTGATCATGTAGTAGAAAACGTTGCCGAGCAGGTGATTGGCGATGTAGCTGCGCGGTATGCCCAGCTCCACCTGAAGGACCTCGTATATCTTGCTCGTCCACTTGTCCTTGGCCAGATCGCTGTCGGCCAGATCGAGTATCATCTTGGCGGCCTCGGCCATTTTGTCGTCGTCGTAATGATCGCCGCGGTCGGCCGCAATCTCCTTAAACTTCGCGATGATCGAATTGTAGGCGATGATCGGCTTGGAGGTGTACTGGTCGTTCACGGCGCGGTCGGCGTCGTACAGCTTGTCCTGACTGCCGATGAAGGGCGTGGACTCGCCGTTCAGCTCAATGCCGGTTTTCGAGGTCAATCCCAGCTGAGCGCCCCACTTGTTCAGATCGTTGATGCCCAGCCGGAAGCCGATTTCGTAGAAGAAATAGTTGCACGAGTGCGCCAGCGCCTTGGTGATGTCCTGATCGGAATGCTTCCAGATCTGATTGAGCGCGATCCAGCAGCGCGGGCCGCGTCGGGACGTATCCAGGCCCTCGTAATAGCCGCCGTCGGAAATGCGCTCATCCAGCGTCAGCTTGCCCTCCATGAGCGCGCCCAGCGCCGTGACCATCTTGAAAATCGAACCGGGGGTGTCGCGCGTGCCTATGGCGCGGTTGAGCATGGGCGCGTTCTTGTCGGTGACCAGCTGATTCCAGTATTCCTTGTCCAGCTCGCCCTCGAACATGCTCAGATCGAACGTCGGGGCGCTGGC
The DNA here is from genome assembly GCA_934636425.1 of uncultured Clostridia bacterium. Classification (GTDB taxonomy): domain Bacteria; phylum Bacillota; class Clostridia; order Christensenellales; family Aristaeellaceae; genus Firm-10. Next base: position 7,219 of record CAKUAV010000056.1, on the reverse strand, counting down.
CAGCGCCAGCACGCGGCCGGTGTTGCAGTCCATGGCGACCAGAGCGCCGGTTTCGGCCAGCTGTATTTCGCGATCCTGTTCCTTGTACTGCGCAAGTATCTCCTCGTTTTCCCTGAGCCAGTGCTCCTGCGTCATGAGCACCTCCTGCTCGGCATGGATGGTCTCTATGACGTCCTCCAGCGCCTGCTGCGCCACGGCCTGAAGGCTGATGTCCAGCGTGGTGACGACGCTGTTGCCGTCCACGGGCGGCTCATAGGACAGTTCGCGCACGACCTTGCCCTTTCGGTTGACCTCCACTGTGCGGGAGCCCTGCCTGTAGGACACATACTGGGAGAGCTGATCCTCCAGCGAGGATTCCAGTCCGCTCGAGCCGACCAGCGCATTGTTGGGATAGCCCTTTTCCTGATAGGCGGCCAGAGTCTCCTCGGAGGAAATCTTCGAGACATAGCCTATGTTGTGCGCGGCCAGCTCCTTCTGCGGATAGACGCGCGTCGAGCTTTCGGACACGTCCACGCCCATCAGATCGCCCGCCTCGGCCTCGATGCGGCAGACGCACTCATAGCCCACGTCCTCGGCGATGACCACCGCATTTCCGGTGAAGTTGTTCATGCGCTGCTTCTGCCAGACCGAGAGCACCTTGATCTTCTGCGCCTCGGAGAGCGTGGCGGGCAGCTTGTAGTTCTCGCACAGCGTGTCGAACAGCTTCTCGACGGGATAGCGCGTCTCGCTGGAGAGATAGAAGTTGCTGCGCCACTGCTTGATGCGCGATTTGTCCGCCGCCTCGGTGGCCGCGCCGGTGTTGAAGCGCCACTGGCCGTCCTCGCCGCGCTCGAGCCAGAACTCGGTGGTCAGCTTCTTGCCGCTGCCCTCGATGATCTCTATGGCGCGTATGATGGCCTGCGTGTACTGCTCGCGCGCCGCGTCGGAGGTCTGCGTGGGATCGCGATAGAACGTCACGTTGTAGCTGCCGCGGTCATAGGCCAGCGGTATCATGTTCGTGTCATAGATCGTGCCGCGCTTGCCGTAGAGCTGATAGGTCTTTGTCGAGCGCTGCTCGGCCAGCGCAATATAGTCGTCCTGATGAACGAGCTGCATATTGCCCAGCTTGAATATCATGGCGGCAAAGAGCGCCGTCAGCACGGCCAGCAGAATCGCCATGCGGAGCCTTGTGGGTTTCATCGTTATCCCTCCCCTGCGGAGTCGTTCATGTCGAAATTATCGCGTATAATACGGGTTGCCCGGGCGCAAAACGCGCTTGAGCCAGGCGTGCAGCCCCCATGTGAGGAGCACATACACCGGCACGCGGCAGAGCGAGCGCACCAGCAGCGCGCCGTCAAACTGCGCCGCGCTGAGCACGACGTATACGTCCATCACCAGCTCGTACAAAAGAAAGCAGACCGCCGCGGATATGACGGGACAGAGCCTGTTCGTCCACATCAGCCGGCCAAACCAGCCGCCCGCATAGCCCAGAAGCGCGCAGATCGCCGTCATCAGTCCCAGCGGCGTGCTGACGGAAATGTCAATCGCCAGCCCGACGATCATGCCGAAAAGCGCGCCGCGCGTGCGCCCCAGCAGCAGCCCCAGACAATGCACCAGCAAAAGCGACCATATCGGCAGCAGCCAGAACGACGTGAACTGAGGCAGTATCGCCGTGTCCAGCAGAAACACCGCCGCGCTCAGCACAATGGGAAGCAATCGTTTTATCATCTGTCGTATCTCCCCGGCGGACTCAATGCGCCCGCCATTCGATATATCACCGTTTCGTTTCCGCCCGTGAGAATTGCCGATTCGGCGGAGCCTTGTTCGCCGCGCATTCATTGCGCCCAGCCGCGAGTCCCAATGCGCGGCCATCAAACCGAATTTCTTGCGCCGTATGGCCATTCGGGCGCTCGGCAAGCCATAATTCCTTTCGATAGCACGGCAGCTGCGCCGCCTGCCATACAGCCCTTCAATAACCGCTCCGCCGGATCAGGGCGCTCGCGTCGCGCCGTCGCCCGGGCACGTGGAGAGACTTGACCGGCTCTGATAAGTGGAGGCCGCACTGCGGCTGGCCGGGCAAGTCGGGCTGTGCAGCGACCATACCAACTTGCACAATCGTCCAGACTCGAGCCGCCCCCAAGCGGCGCGGAGTCGGGTTGCATGCGCGAAGCGAAGTGGATGTCGGCACTGCCGCGCCGTCGCTCGGGTATGCGGGGAGACTTGACCGGCTCTGATTTATGGCCGGGCAAGTCGGGCTGTACAGCGACCATACCAACTTGCACAATCGTCCAGATTCGAAGCGCCCTCAAGCGCTGAAGAATCGGGTTGCGTGCGCGAAGCGAAGTGGATGCAAGCTCAGCTTGCCGCCCAGGTGTCTTCGAGGAAGTCGCCCTGCTCGACAGGCTCGGCCGTTTCGCCGGGCGCGGGCGCGACGGTGGGCATCGCCCAGTTGTTGGGCTGGCTGTCAGCCGGCGCGGTCGTCGCGTTCGGGTCGGGCGTGGCGTTGGGATCGGGCGTAGCCGTCGGCTGAGCGCGCGTGGTCGCCTGAGGCAGGGAGGGCAGATTGCTGTCGCTGTCCGTTTCGACCACGGTCTGAAGCACCAGCACCTCTTCGATATGCTGGAAATCCGCCGCCGGCCTGATCGACAGATACTGGCTCGACGTGTCCGACTGGCGGCTGACCTCGCTCACCGTGCCCACGACCAGACCCTTCGGATACGCGCCGTCCAGACCGGACGTGACCACCGAATCGCCGGGCATGATGTCGTTGACCGAGGGCACATAGTACATCCGGCAGGTGTCGTCGTCCGAGGCGGCGGTCAGCTGGCCGCGCATTATGCCGTTGTCGCGCGTGCGCTCGATCAGGCAGGAGACGGCGCTGTCGCCGTTTATGATGCAGATCACCTTGGCATAGTTCAGACCCGCCTCGTAGACGCGCCCGACCAGCCCGTCCGCGCTGATGACCGCCATGCCCTTCGACACACCCGAGAGCGTGCCGCGGTTGATTGAGAACAGATCGAACCAGCGCCCCGCGTCCTTGGCGATGACCCTGGCGTAGATCGGATTCAGCTCCTCATAGCGGCTCTGCGCGTCCAGAAGCGCCTTGAGGCGGTCGTTCTCGCGCGCCTCCTCCTCCAGCTGGGTATACTGATACTGAAGCTGCATATAGTCGATCTGCAGCTGCTCGTAATCGCTCCTGAGCTTGTCCACGTCGGTCAGATCGCCCAGCCACGACTTCACCCAGCGCGTCGCCGAGGAGACCGCGTTCTGCACAGGGGAAATCAGCGAGCCGGCCGCATTTTCCGGGATCGAAATCTCGCCCTGCACCTTCGCGTAAATAAAGAAGGCGATGGCCAGCGCCGCGCCGCCGACCAGCACGCCGTAAACAATGCGGCCCACGCGCCCGGCCTGACGCTTTTTCTTTTTGCGCACGGTCTTCTGAACCGGCCTGCGCCCGGTCGGCGCATTCGCCGGCCTTTTCTTCTTTTTAGGCGCCTGGTTATTTTCCATGGCGTTTTCCTCACTTTTGCATATTACTCGCCCGTCGTTTCCGCAGCGCCGGCGCGAATCAGACCGGAGAGCAGCCGGTCGTCAGCCGCCGCCGCGCCCAGACCGATCGCCGTGTCGTCCTCGGGATGCGCGCTCATGCGCACGTCCAGCCCGGTCTCCTTCTCAAGGCGTTTGTCCAGCCCGTCCAGCAGCGCGCCGCCGCCGCTGATGAGTATGCCCTCGTCGCGAATGTCGCTCGCCATCTCGGCAGGCACGTTGTAGAGCGCGCTCTTCACCGCGTCCACAAGGCGGCGAATCGGCTCGTCCAGCGCCTTTTTCACATCGACAGGCGTGATCTGCAGCGACATGGGCTTGCCGGTCGCCGCGTTTTTTCCGCGCAGCAACACGGGATCCTCGGCGGGATCGATGTTCTCCTCGCTCACCGTGCCGATCTCGCGCTTGATCTGCTCGGCTGTGCGCATGCCGATCACCAGGCCGTTTTCGCGCCAGAACCAGCGCACGATGGCCTCGTCCATGTCCTGGCCGCCATAGCGCAGCGTGCGCAGCGCCGCAATGCCGCTCATGCTCAGCACCGCGATCTCGCTCACGCCGCCGCCCAGCGTCACGATCAGGCGCCCCTTCGGCCGCGAAATGTCCACGTCCGCGCCGATGGCCGCCGCAACCGGCGCGCGCACCGCCGCCACCTTCTTCGCGCCGGTGGCGTTCATCGCCTGAAAGAGCGCCGCGCGCTCCACCTTGCTCGCGCCGCCGGTCAGATTGGTCACCAGCGTCGCCTTGTCCATGGGCTTTTTGCGCTCAGTCGCCTTCTCGGCCAGCGCCACCATGACCAGCGCCGCCATTTCAACGTCGCCCACAGCGCCCTGCTGCACCGGCGAAACCAGCACGGCCCTGTCGCCCGCCCGGCCGGACATGGCGCGCGCCTCCGCGCCCACGCACAATACGTCGGTCATGTTTTCGGCATTGAGCAGCACGCGCGTCGGCTCGCGCAGAATAACCTCACCCTCGGAATTCAAAAAAATTGTGGTGTTCATCGATCCCAGATCGACGCCCATTCCCTCCGCACCAAATATCGGCATAATATCCTCCGCCCTGTCAGGCCATAATCGTATTGAGGCGCTCGGCCAGCTTTTCCGTCGGCAGGCCGATGACATTGTTGTATGAACCGTCCCAGCCCGAAACGAACGCCGCCGCGCCGCCCTGAATGGCATACGCGCCCGCCTTGTCGCGCGGCTCGCCCGTGGCGACGTAGGCGGCGATTTCCTCGTCAGAAAGCGGCCTGAACGTCACGCGCGTGCATTCCACATCCACTGTCATGCGCCCTGCCGCCGTGTCGATCACGCACAGGCCGGTATAGACCTCGTGGCTGCGGCCCGACAGCGCGCGCAGCATGGCCGCGGCCTCCGCGTCGCTCTTCGGCTTGCCCAGAGGACGATCGTCCAGCGACACCAGCGTGTCCGCGGCGATCACGATCTCGCCCCCGCGGCAGAGCCGCGCCGCCGCGCGCCCCTTGCGCTCGGCCAGTACGCCCACAATGTCGCGCGCGCGCCCCTGAACGTTTTCGTCCACATCGGGCGCGAGCACGGTGAATTCGCAGCCCATCGCGCTCAGCAGCTCCCGCCTGCGCGGTGAGCCGGACGCAAGTATGATTTTTTGACGCTCGACTTTTTCATATTGTTCAGCCATAACGCGGCTCCTTTATCGATGAATACAGCAGTGCTCGTACATTATAGCACACTTTGCCCTCTGAAAAAACCATCTAAATGAAATCGCCTGTAAATTGTCAAATTGGAAATCGCCGCAAAAGAGAAAAGCCGCCGTTTCAGGCAGCCTTTTCCTCAAAAGCGCGGCGCGGCTTTGCGGAAATGAATCACTGATTTTTCCAATCGGGCGCTTTGCCTGCGCCGATGCGGCGCGGACTCGGGCGCGGCGAAAACTGGCTGGATAGCCGGGAGCGCGCGGCGACATTCTAAAGCGTGTCTCATGGCGCGCCTTTATGAGCATCAGGGCGCGGCTTCGGCGTTTTTTTCACGCGCTTCTGCGCCTCAACGCGCCCTCGCTTTCCAGTGCAGAAGCGCCTTTGCAAATCTCCGCCGAAGCCGCATTTGAGGCGCGCTCACGACAAGCGCCAAACAGCGCAGGAAGGATCTGATTTCATATGGACATCTCCCCGTCCCGAAAGAAAGCGCTCGGCTGGCTGCTGGCAGCCTTCACGGCGCTTCTGCTCTCCTCCGAGCCGGTCGCGCAGCTGTGCGCGCTGCCCGAGGAGCTGACGCTCTCGCAGGGCGCGACGACGCGCTTTAATCTGAACTGGCCCATCACCGCCTCGATCGATCAGGCGCAGAGCGTGCTCTCCGGGTTGAACGAGACGCTCGAGGACGTGACAACGGTCAGCCTCACCGGTGAGGAAGCCGGTGAAGCCACCGTCACATTCCGGCTGATGGGCGTATTGCCGGTCAAAAAGGTGGCCGTATCGGTCGATAAGGCGCGCACGCTGGTGCCGGGCGGCCAGTCTGTGGGCGTCGCCATGACGACGCGCGGCGTTGTCGTGGTCGGCCTGTCCGATCCCGGCGGCACGGTAGCCTCGCCGGCGCGGCTGGCGGGCGTTCGGCCGGGCGACGTTGTGACGAAGATCGACGGAAAGGCGCTCCTGAGCGCGGCCGATCTGAGCGAGCGCGTCGCCCCGGGCAAGCCGGTCACGCTGACCATAGAGCGCGGCGAGCGCGAACTGAGCGTGCCGGTCGCGCCGGTTCAGGACGGCAGCGGCAAGAGCCGGCTCGGCCTGTGGGTGCGCGACAGCACGGCGGGCGTCGGCACGCTGACGTTTTTCGATCCGGAAAGCGGCGCTTACGGCGCGCTCGGCCACGCGATCACCGACGCGGACACCGGCGTGATACTGCCCATAGACAGCGGCAGCCTGATCGAAAGCCGCATCACCGAAATCGAGCGCGGCGAAAAGGGCAAGCCGGGCGAGCTGATCGGGCGCTTCGGCGCGGCCAGCCGCGTGCTGGGCACAATCGATTCGAACGGCCGATGCGGCATATACGGAAAAATCGACGGCACTGTGGTCAACGCGCTCTATCCAAACGGCGTGCCGGTCATGGCCTCGGGCGAGGTGCGGCCGGGCAGCGCGCAGCTTCTGACCACGCTGGACGAGCGCGGCGTGCGCGCCTATGAGTGCGAAATCGTGCGCCTGACCGACGCCGAATCGTCGGAGCGCGGCTTCGTCGTGCGCATCACCGATCCCGAGCTGCTCGCGCGCACGGGCGGCATCGTGCAGGGCATGAGCGGCAGCCCCATTCTGCAAAACGGCCGCCTGGCCGGCGCGGTCACACACGTCTTCGTGAGCGACCCCACGCGCGGCTATGGGATATTCATCGAGAACATGCTCGCCGCCGCGCAGGAAAAGAGCGCCGCATGACGCAAAGAGAGCCGCGCCGTCCCCCATCGCTTCGGGGCGGCGCGGCTTTTTGACCGCTTTTTGCAGACTTTATCCGGCGCTTCACGGAAATGTGATGAGAAAGCATCGCGGGCAGCATGGCTGAAAAACTGCGCTGCGGCTGATTTTCCTTCTCTGCCCGTCTCCTCAATGCAAAGCCATGAAATGCGCCGCCATTGGGGTGCTTGCAGTTCTCCGGATTTTCACGATAAGCCCAAAGGAAGTCCGACTTCGTTGCAGGGCTTCAGTCCAAATACAATGACAGCAGCCGAATATGTGGCGATCGGTCTGCGC
>CAKUAV010000055.1 GCA_934636425.1 uncultured Clostridia bacterium | reverse complement strand
ATATTCTTGTTCGTCAGCGCGGCACCGTCATCCACCCCGGCCTGAACGTGGGCATCGGCGATGACGACACGCTTTACGCCAAGATTGACGGCATCGTCAAGTTTGAGCGCAAGGACAAGAAGCGCAAGCAGGTCAGCATCTATCCGAAGGCTGAGGTTGCTGCGGAATAATCCATTGTGATTATTGGCCCGCTCGGAGTAACATCCGGGCGGGTTTTTCCAATCTGTGCGAATTGTGGAGAAAGATAAATGAAGAGCGGACAGCAGATACTGTTTTCTCTGTATTGGTCAAAGGGGCAATGGAACAGAGGAACGCTTTCGGCTGGGGATCTGGAACACGCCAAAAGCACCGGATATTTGTTTGATTTTCCAAATGACAGAACGCACAGGGAGACTCTGAACAGATTGGCGGATGTTTTGAGTCAAATCGATGCAAGGAACGTTTCGGACGCCTTTCTTTTCAGCCTGTCAACGAGAAGGCTGGAGTTTCGCTCCGCACTTGGAAGCTATTATTATGCCGCAGCGATTCCCAGACACGAGTGCATCAATCCCGTTCACTGCTATCTGTGCGGATGGTACGCCAATGAACAGCCGAAGAACGAATATGATAATCCATATAACGCATTCAACTTTGAACGCTATAAATGGGGAGGCGTGCGGCATGATCAGCTTGATTATGCCCTGTTTGACCTGGAACAGTTTCTAAGGCTTCCAAAGGTGACCCCATCAGACGAGGATTATCGCATCCTCAATCGCATTTTTCAATGTGTGAGTCTGCTGGAGCCGAGGGAAAAGGCCGGAGCGTTGAGAAAACAGATCAGCAGGCAGAAAATCCTGAAAAGCAATGTTGCGGAGCTTGGCACGCTGCTGGGTATTCTTGGGATATGTGGAATACTGGCGGCCAAAGGATTTCCGGGATACGGCGCGTTGTTCGCTGACGAATATGGAAGGTCTCCGGAGGAGAATACGAACGATTTTCAATATCCGCTCAACCATTGGCGCGCAGAGGATGGAATTGACAGGCGGCGCTGCCTGGAAATATTTGGAACGGGTATTCTCTGAAACAGTGGATAATGCCGGTTTGTAAAAATAAGCGCAGGTGATAGCATGAACATTGAACGCCTTGACGAAAACAGCGCGCGCTTTCGCGGCGTGGATTTCGACGCGCGGCTCACGCTGATCGACAGCGCGCAGGTGTTCCATTGGCGCGAGGAGGGCGGCGCGTTCTGCGGCGTGACGGCCGGACGGCGCGCGCGGCTCGTCCCCCGTGAGGACGGCTTTCTGCTGGAGGGCTGCGCGGCGGGGGACGAGCCGTTCTGGATCCGCTATTTCGATCTGGCGCGCGATTACAGCCGCCTGGCCGAGCGCGTGCGGGATTACGACATGGCCTATCGCGCGATGAGGCGGCTGCCCGGACTGCGTGTGCTCAATCAGCCGGCATGGGAGGCGCTGGTTGCGTTCATCGTGTCGGCCAACAACAATGTGCCGAGGATTCGCGGGATTGTCGCCCGCCTGATCGACACGCTGGGTGTGGACGGCGCGTTTCCAACGCCCGAGCGGCTGGCTGAAACCGATGAGGAAGCGCTGCGCGCAATGGGATGCGGCTATCGCGCGCCCTATCTGATCGATACGGCCGCGCGCGTGCGGGACGGCTTCGATTTGCAGGCCGTCGCCGCGCTGCCCTATGAGGAGGCGCATAAGCGGCTTTTGACGCTCAGCGGCGTGGGCGATAAGGTGGCGGACTGCGTGCAGCTCTTCGGCATGGGGCAGAGCATGGCCTTTCCGGTGGACGTGTGGGTCGAGCGGCTGATGAAAAAATGGTTCGTGCCGGAAACGGCGGGCAAGGCGGAAATTCGCCGCGCGGCGCGCGATATGTTTGGAAACGACGCGGGATTGATCCAGCAGAGCCTGTTTCACTGCGCGCGGCTGGGGCTGCTGAAGCTCGATTGATGTGGAAAATCTGTAATGCGGAAGGATGGACGGATATGCTGGGCGTATGGGTCAATGCGATTGCGGTGTTTGCGGGCGGTGTGATCGGCAGCCGATTGAGGGGCGGCATTCCGAAGCGGCTGAGCGATTCGATCAACACAGGATTGGGGCTGTGCGTGCTGCTGATCGGCATTTCGGGCGCGATCAAAACGCAGAACATCATGCTGGTGATCATTTCAATTGTGCTGGGCACGGTGATCGGCGAGCTGATTCGCATCGAGGATCGTCTGGAAAGACTGGGCGCGTGGGCACAGAAAAAGCTGGCTCGCAATGACGACGGCTTTTCAAAGGGCTTTATCAACGCGACGCTTTTGTTCTGCGTCGGCTCGATGGCCATCGTGGGTTCGCTGGAGGCGGGCTTTCAGAACAAGGCCGACACGCTGCTGGCCAAGTCGATATTGGACGGCGTGTCAGCGCTGATATTCGCCTCGTCGTGGGGCATGGGCGTGGTTCTCTCGATCGTGCCGCTGACGATTTATCAGGGCGGCATTGCGCTGCTGGCCATGGGATTGGGCAATTTTCTCTCCGATGCGGCGATTCTTGAAATGAGCGCGACGGGCAGCCTGCTCATCATCGGGCTGAGCCTGAATATGCTGGGCGCGACAAAGGAGCGCGTTCGCGTCGGCAATATGCTGCCCGCGATGCTGATTCCAGCCGTCTACATCACTCTGCGGGCGCTGCTGTGAGAAAGGACAATGCAATGAGCAGAGACTGGATATTTGAGGCGGACGGTTTCATCTGCGAACTGCGCGCCGCAGCCGTGCTCGTTGAGGACGGGAATATTCTCGTACAGCGGGAGGCCGGCGGCGATGAATACGCGCTGCCCGGCGGCCATGTGAAGGCCGGCGAGACACTGGAGGATGCGCTGAAACGGGAGCTTTTCGAGGAAACAGGCCTGCGCATCGCGTGCAGGCGCCTTTTGTGGAGCGAGGAGTGTTTCTGGCATTGGAACGGAAAAATGGCGCACGGCATTGCGTTTTATTATCTGATCGAGGCGCTGCCGGATTCGCCGCCGATCCGAAGCGGTATATGGACTGCGCAGCGCGATAACCCGCGCGTGAAATATGGGCTGCTGCCGATTGAGCGGCTGAAGGACGCGACGGTCTATCCTGAATTCCTGAAGGACGAAATCGCCTGTCTGGACGGGTCGATGAAGCACTTTGTTTCGCGAAGCTGAGGAAAATCTGAAGAATTCCCCGAGACGCCATCTCGGCGCTCTTCTTCACTATTTCTGCTGCGGCGACCTTTGATTTGGCGCTGTGTGTGGAATCCTTCGAAATTCAGGCTTCCTTTGCGGGAAACTCCGCTCGGGAGTGCGTGTCCTTTTTTCGGGTATACGTCGGAGCTGTGCTGTTCGTGCATCCGGCTCCCCGATTGTACGGCAAGGGCAAAACAACGCGCCCATCGCATGAGGTTTTTCATGCGATGGGCGCGCTTGTGTTTCGCCGGATTGGATCAGCTGAAGCTGCTCACGCGGCGCGGAATATAGCCCTTCGAGGCGTATTCCGAGGCGTTCTTGATCGAGCAGATGATTGTGTTGCCGTCGCCGCCCTGCTCAATGATCATGAACCTGGTCTTTTCGGCGTCCATCCAGTACAGGAACATGACGGTGTGGCTCTTGGCCAGCACGATGTGATCGCCGGGTCGCAGCTCGGAATAGCTCCTGAGCGTCTTGTAGTAATTCGACGTGTTCATCGTGTAGGTCTTGAGCGCCGCGGCCGGATGATTGATGCCGTAGGTGGCCGAGTTGACGAAGAAGGAGCAGTCGCAGCCGGCATAGCTGCCGTTGAGCAGGTTCTTCTGATTGAGGATGTAATAGCCCTGATTGCTGTCGTAATAGCGCTTTTCGGTCAGCGCCTTGGCGGCCGTGTAGGTGCGGTTGGCGGAGTTGCCGTTCGCGCCGGCCTGCGTGTAGGGCAGCCCGTAATAGACGCGGCCGGGCAGATAGCGCTTCTCAGCATACTTCTGAGTCCAGTACTCCTGCGTGCTGAGCGTCATCCAGGGGAAGGCCTGATCGGCCATGGCGCGGCGGATGATCGCCGAGCGGGCGCTGGCCTCGCTGCCGGAAATCGCGCCCAGCGCATTGAGCGAGGCAATGACGTCCAGCGCGCTGTCCTGAATGGCGTATATCTTGCCGAGGTTCTCAGGAATGCCGGAGATCGTTGTGGTGCGCGTGGGAATCACGCCGGATACGTTCGTGCTGGTCACATAGACCGTGCAGGACGCGCTCACGCCGTTGACGGCCGTGGCCGTGACGGTGGTCGTGCCGATGGCCTTGCCGTAAATGTAGCCCTTATCGTCGACCGTGGCGATATTCGGATTGGCGCTGCTCCAGACAATGGTCTGGCTGGCCGTGGCCGGGAAGACCGAAGCGCGCAGATAATCGCCATATTTGAGCCCCAGATAGAGCGACGCGCTCTCCAGATTGACCGCGCCGGGCGTGTTGTCGTCATAGACGATCACGCGGACGGATGCGCTGGCATGGCTGTTCTTGAGCGAACGGGCCGATATTGTGACAATGCCGGTCTTGTGCGTGGTCACGATGCCGTTCTGATCGACCGAGGCGATCGACGGATCGGAGCTTACATACTGGCACATCACGCTGGCGTTCGCGGGCTGCGGCTGCACGGCGATCTGCGCGGACTTGCCCACATAGATCGAGGCGACGGAGGTCGGGAAGGACAGCGCGGAGGGCGCAGCCTTCTGCGTTACGGTCACCTGAATCCGCACCGATTTTGCGCTGGGGTGGGTCGATGTGGCGGTGATATAGGCTGTGCCGGCGGCATGGGCGGTCACAACGCCGTTCGAATCGACGGTGGCGACGCGCGTTTTGCTGCTCTTCCAGCTGACCGTCTGCGTGGCGGTCGCCGGTTCGATTGTGGGCGTGAGCTGAACCTTCTGGCCGTCCTCCATGGAGAGCGAAGGCACGTTCAGCGTGATCTTGTCGGGCATTTTGCTGTCGACGATGCGCAGCGTCAGCGTGGCGCGCACATCCGAATCGACCGCGGAATAGCAGGTGATCGTGACGGTGCCCAGCCTGCGCGGGGTCACAACGCCGTCGCTCGACACGCGCGCGATGGAGCTCGAGCTGGTCTTCCAGCGGAACTCGCGGCTGCGGCGCTCGTCGGTCGGATAGACCTGCGCGCTCAGCGCCAGCGTATCGCTCACTTCGAGCGTCGCGGGCATGGGCGAGAGCGTGATTGCGTCGGGCGCGGGCAGGCGCGTGGCTCTGATCGTCACGCTGGACTGAATGTCGCGATTGACGCTCGACGTCGCCGTGATCTTGACTGTGCCGGGTCTTTTGACGGTCACGTTGCCGTTTTGATCGACTGTGGCGACCGATGTGCGGCTGCTCTTCCAGACGATGCCCTGCGCGCGGTTGGCCGGGAACACCGACGCGCCGATGTGCAGCGTATCGCCCGCATAGGCGTTGATCGTCTCGCTGCCGGGCGTCAGCGTGATGTAGTAGGGCGAATCGGGCTTGACGACCACGATGCGCAGCGTCTCCCGGATGCGGGAGTTCTGCTTGGAGGAACAGGTGATCGTGACCACGCCGGTCGACTTGGCGGTCACAAGGCCGCTGGCGCTGACCGACGCGCGGCGCGACGAGGACGAGCGCCATGTGAACATTTCGCACACGCGCTGTCCGGCAGGCTCAGTCTGCGGATGCAGCTGAAGCGTCGTTCCGACGATCATATAGTGCGGCTCATGATCGAGCGAGATGGCGGTCGGCGTGGGATATTCCTTGACTGTGACGGTGATCTCGCCCAGAACGGTTCGGTCGCGGCGGGAATAGCAGGTGATGACGGCGGTGCCGCCCCGCTTGGCCGTGACCAGCCCTTTTGAACTGACCGTGGCGACGCCGCGCGCGCTGCTCTTCCATGCGACGCGCTGATCGGCCGACGCCGGCATAACCTGCGCCGTGAGCTGGAGCGTTTCATAGCGCTCGAGCGTCGCGCTCGTGCCCTGCACAAAGGTGATCGACTGGGGCACGCGGCTGTCTTTCACCGTGACTGTGCACTGGGCGGTCGCCTCGCCGCCGCGCTGGCGAACCGTGATCGTGCAGGTTCCCCGCCTGCGGCCGGTGATAACGCCGCGCGATGAGACGCGCGCAATGCGCGTGTCAGAGCTGGAATAGCTGTAGCGCGCCGAGGAATCGGCCGGCGTGAGGGAAGCCGAAATTGTATGACGGCTGGAGGAAGCCAGATCGATGACGATCTGCTTTTCAGAGAGCGTCAATACAGACGCGGTCTGTTCGGCCGCAGGCAGGCTTTCCGCCATGGCCGCGGGCAGCAGCGTCGTCAGCGCCAGGCAGAGCAGAAGCGCTGCGATGAGGCGCAGGGGTGCGGATCGATTCATAGAGCGTTCACCTCCGAACGATATACATACTGGAACAAATAAGAGTATACCATATTGTGGCGAAAAAAGCAACAATTTACGTCAAAGCGGGGCGCTGTTTCTCCGTGGATTTCACGGCCGCGCCGGCGCAATATTTCCGACACCTCCCCTTTGCACGCACGCTCTTTTATTAGACGCGCACAGGCAGACCCGCGTTGGAATAATTTGGCAAAAATTTGGCGATTTGCCGCGCGTGAGGAAACGAAAAAGCCTTCCGGCGCGCAGTCGGAAGGCTTTGGCAATTTCAGGGGAGGGCTTACTGCTTGCGGCGGCAGCCGTCGATCTGTATGTTCTGCGCGGAGATGTAGCCGGCCTCGTCGCTGGAGAGGAAGCAGATGAGATCGGCGTTTTCAGCATCGCTGCCGGTGCGTCCCATAAAGGCCAGCTCGCTGGGCTCGGTGTAGTGGATGTCCATGTGCTCGGAGGGACTGACGCTGCCGGGCGAGACGCAGTTGACCGTCACGCCCCTGGCGGCCACCTCCTTGGCAAGGGCTTTTGTCATGGCGATCAAAGCGCCCTTGGTGGCGGAATAGTGAACCATGTTGGCGTTGCCGTACACGCCGGCCACCGAGCCGACGTTGACAATGCGGCCGCAGCCGCGCTCGATCATGCCGCCCAGCACGGCCTTCGTGCAATGCACAACGCCCATGACGTTGATGCGGATGAACTTTTCCCATTCGGACGCGGGCGTGTCTACGAAGGACGACCAGCAGCGCCACAGCGCGGCGTTGTTGACCAGTATGTCGATCCTGCCGAAGCGCTGAAGCGCCTGCGAGACGGCGGCCTGCACGGCGGCTTCGTCGCCCACGTCGCAGGCAAATGTCAGCGCGTCGTCCGCATGACGGGCTTTGAGCTCTTCGCCGAGCGCGGCGAGCGTCTCGGCATTGTAGTCGAGCAGCACGAGCTTTGCGCCCATTTCACTGAAGCGGATGGCGCACGCGCGCCCGATGCCCACGCTCGCGCCGGTGATCATGGCAACTTTTCCCTCAAAATTCATGACGAACAGCCTCCTTTTTTGAAGAATCGCTGCGTCCCCTGAAAAAAAGAGACGCGGCGATTTCTATGCGCCGGCGCGTTTTACACGCCGCGCTTGTGGCTCTTGTCGATGGCCTCCCAAAGGCCGTTGAGATAGGCGGCGCCCAGCGCGCGATCGTACAGGCCGTAGCCGGGCATGCACTTTTCGCCCCAGATGGTGCGGCCGTGGTCGGGACGGATCGGGCCGTTGAAGCCGATCTCGTAGAGCGCCTTCATGATTTCGTACATATCGAATGTGCCGTCGGCGGAGAGATGCGCGGCCTCTTCGAACTGCGTGTCGCTGAAGAACTGCAGATTGCGCACATGGGCGAAGTGGATGCGCCCCTTCAGCCCGCGGATAATCTGGGGCAGGTTGTTCTTGCGGTTGGTGCCCAGAGAGCCGGTGCACAGCGTGACGCCGTTGTGCGGATTGTCCACCATGTTCAGCATGCGGTGGATGTTCTCCTCGTTGATGATGATGCGGGGCAGGCCGAACACGGACCACGCCGGATCGTCGGGATGGATGGCCATGTTGATGCCGTATTTGTCGCAGGTGGGCATGATGGCCTCGAGGAAGTACTTGAGGTTGTTGAACAGCGCCTCGTTGTCCACGCCCTCATAGATCTTGAACAGCGCCTTGACGCGCTCCATGCGCTCGGGCTCCCAGCCGGGCAGCACAAAGCCGTTGGTCGAGCCGCTGATGGAGTTGAACATATCCTCGGGGTTCAGCCGGTCGATGTCGGCCTGATCGTAGGCCAGCACGGTGGAGCCGTCGTGGCGGGGCTTGGCCAGATTGGTGCGCGTCCAGTCGAACACGGGCATGAAGTTGTAGCACACCATGTCGATGCCCTCTTCGCCCAGCGCGGTCAGCGATTTGATGTAGTTTTCGATGTACATATCGCGGGTGGGCAGGCCGGCCTTGATGTCGTCGTGTACGTTGACGCTCTCGATGCCGCAGATCTTCAGGCCGGACGCCTTGACTTCCTCGTTGAGTGCGTGAACGGCTTCGCGCGTCCAGGCCTCGCCGGGCTCGGTGGCATAGAGTGTGGTGATGACGCCCTTCATGCCGGGAATCTGACGAATCTGCTGCAAAGTGATGCTGTCATGGCCGGTGCCGTACCAGCGGAAAGACATTTCCATAAATAGTCGCCTCCTGTGTGATTGCATAAAATAATACAGGGCAGATTTCTCTTATTTAAGTATATACCATCGCCCCCATGAAGCGCAACCTGAAAATACAAATTTTTTCAAAATTGAACGCTATGGGGCGCTTTTGCTTGAATACTGACGGAAAATGTGCTTTAATACAGAGTATAGTACGCAAGAGGAGGCGGAAGGCGCGGTGCTGCTGAGGGACATGAGGCCGTTTGTCCGCTATGTTCGGACGCTGACCATACGCGAGGGCGAGTTTCCCGATTACATGACGCCCTACGACTGCCGTCTGGTTTACGCCATGGAGAGCGGCGGGCGGATTGACTTTGAATCGGGCGGCCATGCGCTGCGCAAGGGCGCGCTGCTCATATGGCCAGCGGGCATGAAATATCGCTATGTCATACCGCACGGCGGCGGCATGACGCTGTTCGCCGTCAATTTCGATCTGGATACGCGCGGCGAGCCGCCCGCCTTTCCGATTCCGCCCGTGCGCGCGGAGACGTTCTGTCCTGAGCGCATGATTGCAGCGCCTGCCTGCGCCGAGCTGCCGATGACCGACGCGCCGCTCGCGCTCAGCGACGCGTATTTCTGCGAGAGGCTGCTTCACGACATGCTGGAGGAATACGAGAGACAGCGCCTGTTCATGCAGGAGACGCTCTGTGCAATGATGGCGCGGTTGCTCTTCAGCGTGGCGCGGCAGCGCGTTCAGTCGGAGGGCGGCGCGCTGATCGATCAGATACTGGGCTATATCCACAGCCACTATGCAGAGAATCTGACCAACATCCGCCTGGGCGAGGTGTTCGGCTTTCATCCCAATTCGCTCAATCGGCTGATTGTGCGCCAGACCGGGCAGACGCTTCACCAGTATCTGCTGATGTATCGCCTGCGCCAGGCCATGCCGCTGATTGAATCGGGCGCGGAGCCGATCGCCGCCATTGCCGCGCGCGTGGGCTTTTCCGATCCGGGCTATTTTTCAAAGCTGTTCCGCAGCAAAATCGGCTGCTCGCCCGTGGAGTACAGAAAGGGATAGAAAAGCGGAGGGATGCGTCATGCCGACGATCAAATTTGACATTTTGCCTGAAACGATTGACAAGGAGCCGCAGCGCAACGCCCGCCTGCCGCGCGTGACGCCGGCGGGGAAGTCCTTCCTCGGCTGGCGCAGGCCGGGAGGGGACGGCGCGCCGTTCATGAACTTTATCGAGGATATCGATATAACGCTCAACGCGGCCGTGACCGAGGGGCCGGCCTATATCGTCGAATCGCACTATCGCGGCGATGTGAACGACTATACCGGGCCGCGCTGCCAGTATCGCCGCTATGTGGTTGACGTGTATCTGGAAAACGCCCGCGCGTCCTTTGGCGCGTTCCGGCTGGATCTGTGCAATGATTTTCTCTACTATCTGGGTCATGTGCCGGTCGAGGGGATTGCGCTGACGGTGGACGCGCCCTCCCGCACGTTCGAGGGGCAGTATCACTTTGAGGCCGACAACTTCCAGACCGATTATATCGCCGTGCGCTGGACGAGCGACGCGCCGGTCGACGCGCGCATTGAGCGCAGAAAGATCGCGCGCGTCATGCTCTATTTCAGCCGCTACGGACTGGGCTATCCCGAGATCGCCGCCCGCACGAGCGACGAGGTGATCAAGGCCGACCGTGCTTACGCACTGGCTGACGGCCGTCCGGCGGAAATCAGCGCCAATTTCTACACAGGCGTGCGGGATGAGGCAGCCTCCTCAGCCGAGGATTTCGCCGACTGCACGGGCGATGAACCGCTCTGCATCGAGGACGACGGCGAGGTGATCTCCCGCTTTGCGCTGATGAGCGACAGCCATGTCGGCCGGCGCTATCAGTGGGAAAATTACGGCTGGCTGCACAGCGCGTTTGACCATATCGCCGAAATCCACAAAAAAACGCCGCTGGACTTCGTGCTCCAGCTGGGTGACAACATCGACGACGGCTATGCCGCGTCCTATCAGAGCGATTATCGCGATTATCTCGAGGAGATTAAGCGTCTTACGATCTGTGATCCGATTCATCCGCTGGAGGGACGCGCCGAGGGCATGATTCCGCATTACGAAATGCAGGGCAATCACGACACCTCGATGGACACGCGCTTCTTCCGCAATAAAATGTGGCACACGCAGTCGCCGAGCGGCGAAAGGGTCTATTACATCGCGTTCTTCACGCATTACGGCGGCTATCCGCTCATTCCCTATGAGATTGTCGGCAATTACGACGCGTATCGCTCCTATGGGCGGCTCTCAGACGAGACTGTGGCCTTTGTGGAGGAGAGCGCCCGTCAGGCGCGCGCAGCGGGTGCGGCGCAGATTGTGCTGCTGTGCCACTTTGGAATCGCGCGGGAGCTGAAGGCGCCGATACTGCCCGAAACGGGGCTGGGCAGGCTGGCGGCGATCTGCAAAGAGTATAACATCAGGCTGTATTTCAGCGGCCATGAGCACAATCCGAAATACAGCCTGTACAAGCTGGGCAGCGTCTATGATTACGATGCGGCGACGACGAAGGATCGCTGTGCCATTGTGGAGATTCGCCGCCATTTTGCGACGGTCACGATCTACAACACCGACGACGGTTCGGTTTACCGCGTGGATCATCTGGCGCTGTAATCAGTTCTTTTCGGGATAAAAGTCGAACGACGTTCCGGCAGGGCAGTCGGAATAGGCCGACTCTGTCAGCGTCACGACGAGATGATCGCCCTTTCTCGCGATCGTGCCCGAGAGCGTATGGCCGTTGTCGTCCGTGCCGGAGAAGCTCAGCGCGCCGGTCGATATGTCGTATGTACCAGTCGCGCCCTCCATGTACGTCAGCTTGTAGATGCTGTAATCGACGCGGTAATCGCTGTTTTCGTCCCGCGTGATGATCAGGTCTGAACCCATGTCGTCGCGCCATGCGCCCTCCTCAAACCGAGCCGTCTGCGCGGCGGCAGGCTGAACCTGATCGACCGGCGCGGGGCGGTTCGAGCAGCCCGCCAGCAGGGCGAGCGCGAGCAGCAGAATAAACGCTTTTTTCATGATGAAAGTCCTCCTTGCAAAAACTGGGAACGCCCTTACAGACGGGCGGGGGCGGAGGATTGTTTCCGCAAAAAACACATCGGCCGCTCCGAGCAGTGAATCGGGGCGGCCGATGCTTTGTCAGTGCAGTATGTAGGAGAAGGCGATGTAGAGACCGATGCAGAGCAGCAGCAGGCCGAAGGAAATGCTCAGCGTGATGCGCTTGACGTTGGCGCTCAGCTCGTCGAAGCCCGCCGCGAACACGCAGGTGAAGTTGGTCGTGATCGGGTGGCGGCGGCAGAGCGTCCTGTTGAGCAGGAAGGCCGCGCCGTTGAACAGGCAGCCCAGCGCATATGTGAAGCGGTTGCCTATGGGGACGGGCTGCTTTTTGCGGCGGCGTCTGAACAGCGTGCGCCACAGGCCGAGCGCCACGGTATCGATTCCCTCGTCGCACACGCGCGCTATAAACGTGCCGATGAAGCCCAGCGCGGCGCGGACATAGTCGGCCAGCCTGTCCAGCAGATTTGTAGGCACGGCCAGCAGATTGGGCAGCAGCCTTTCAAGCAGCGGGCGATAGACGAGGTTTTCCAGATCCAGCGCCTTCGGCCAGCGGTCGACGTACAGCCGCACGCCGCGCTTGTCCTTTTCCATGAGCAGCGGGCGCACGATCAGCAGATAAACGCCCGCGCCGATCAGCAGCGACTTGGCCGCGCCGGAGAGATTCTCCGCGTTCAGTGCGCCGATGTTTTCCGCTTCGCCCGCAAAGTGCAAAAAGGAGGACATCAGCGTGGCCACGCCGCCGGAGAGGGCGCTGATCATGCCCAGCGCGGGCAGCACCAGCGCGCTCAGCGTCAGGGCGATCGCGGCGGAGCGGGGCATGGGCGGCAGCTTGTCGAAGGCCGATTGCGTCTTTTCGTCGTTCTTTTCCCAGAACAGCGCGATATAGAGCTTGGTCATGTAGGCCGCGGTCAATCCGCCCGTGATGAGGAATATGATCTCGGCCAGCCTGTAGGGCATATAGGCGAGGCCGGCGGCTTTCAAAACTGCGATGTGCTCGAGAATCGACTCGTGCAGCAGCGATTTGCTCACATAGCCGTTGAACAGCGGCATACCGATGATGCCCAGATAGCCCATCAGGAAGGCGAAGTGAAGCAGCGGCTTGCGCCGTCCGAAGCCGCGTATGTCGTTCAAATTGAGCGCGTGCGCCTGCATATACACAGCGCCCGCCGCCATGAACAGCACCAGCTTGATCAGCGAATGATTGACCATGTGAAGCAGCGCGCCGTGCACCGCAGCGCCGCTCTCGAAGCCGGAGAGCACCGCCATGCCCACGCCCACCAGTATGAAGCCGATCTGCGACATGGACGAGCAGGCCAGCGTGCGCTTCAAATCCACAGAGAACAGCGCCAGCAGCGCGCCCATGAACATCGTAATCACGCCGAATATCAGCAGAGCGTTGCCCCAGATGGCGTCTGCGGGCAGCATATTGGCCGCGATGACCAGTATCCCGAACAGGCCGGTCTTTGTCAGTATGCCGGAGAGCAGCGCGCTGGCCGGCGCGGGGGCGACGGGATGCGCCTTGGGCAGCCAGATGTGCAGCGGGAAAACGCCCGCCTTGGCCGCAAAGCCGACGGCGATCAGCGCCGCGATGAGCCGCAGCTCGGAGGGCTTCACGCGTCCGGCGCTGATCAGGCTGCGGATGCCGACGAATTCCAGCGTGCCGATCTTGTTGTAGAGCATGAACAGCCCCATCAGCGTCACCATGCCGCTGATGACCGCCACCGCCATATAGGTTTCGGCGGCGCGCAGCGCGGCGGGCTTTTCATCGTGCGCCACCCAGACATAGCTGGTCATGGACATCAGCTCAAAGAATATGAACGCCGTGTACAGATTGTCGGCCAGAAACACGCCGCAGGTTTCGCCCAGCGTGAGCAGCGTAAACAGATCATAGCGGCTGCGGTGCGCGTCATCCTTCGGAAAGTAACAGGGCGCGAACAGGCCCTGGCTCATGAACCACATGAAGGAAGCGATCATCACATACACGGCTCTGAAGCCGTCCAGCCTGAAGTGCAGCCCCATGCCGCAGAAGCCGTCCCAATAGAATGACGCGCTCTGTCCCATCATTGCGCGGGTCAGCGGCACGGCGGCCAGCGCCAGCTCAAGGGCGCAGATCAGCGTCATCGCGGCGCCCTTCTGGATTTTCGTAAACCGATCGATGATATAGGAGACAATCGCGCCCAGCATCGGGAAAAATACCAGCGCGCCCAGCAGAAAATCTCCGCGCATTGTTTTCATGTCTCCTTTCTGTCAGTACAGTCCCGCGGCGACATTGCCGAGGAAGCGTATGAGCGGCGACGCGCACAGCCCGCCGACGACAATGGCCGCAGTCAGTATGACGAGCGGCAGCTTCATGCGCCAGCCGGGATCGCGGTTTTCTCCGGCCAGTTTTGCGGAGGATTCGCCCAGCGGCATAAAGTAGGCCGGCACGACGATGGTGAACAGATAGATGGCCGTCAGTATCGCCGAGATAATCAGCGCGGCCGCGCCCAGCGCGGCAATCCCGCGCCCGTCCGACACGGCGGCCGAGGCCAGCATCCACTTGCTGACAAAGCCCATCAGCGGCGGCACGCCCACCAGCGCGGCGGCGGCGACGGTAAACACGCCCATCGTGAAGGGCATGATCTTCGAAAAGCCGCGCAGATCCTGCACATATTCGCGCTCGGTTTTCACCAGCACAGCGCCCGCGCAGAAGAACAGCGTGATCTTCATAACGCCGTGGAACAGCATATGCGTGAGGCTGCCGGTCAGGCCGGCGGGGGACATGAGCGTCGCGCCGAATATGATGTAGCTTAAGTTGCTCACAGTCGAGTAGGCCAGGCGGCGCTTGAAGTGCTGCTCCTTGACGGCCATGGCCGAGCCGAACACGATTGTGAACATCGCCAGCCCCATCGCCGCGTACTGCGCCCATGTGCCGTAGAGAAAATCCGTGCCGAATGTGTAATAGATGATGCGTATGATGGCGAACGCGCCGGCCTTGACAACGGCCACGGCGTGCAGCAGCGCCGTCACGGGCGTGGGCGCGACCGACACGGTGGGCAGCCACGCGTGAACCGGGAACAGCGCCGCCTTGACGCCGAAGCCCACGAACGACATCATAAACACCGCCAGCAGCAGATCCTTCTTGTCGGCGACGCGCGCCATGTCCAGCATGCCGCCGTAGACAAACTCGGTGGTGGGGTTCGTGCCGTAGGTCAGCACGAATATCATGCCGATGAAGGCCAGCGCCGCGCCGCTGATCGAATAGTAGAGATAGGTGCGGCTGGCGTGGATGGAGGTGGTGTCCAGCTTGTGGAGCACAAGCGGCAGCGTGACCAGCGTCAGCAGCTCGTAAAACGCATAGAGCGTGAACAGATTGCCGCTCAGCGCGACGCCGGCCGTTATGCCGTAGCTCATCAGATAGTAGGCGAAGAACGTGTTCTCGCGCCCCTCCGCCTCCATGTATTCGAAGGCGTAGAGCGTCGCCAGCGGCCAGAGGAAGGCGATCAGCGCGCCGAATACGCGCGTGATCCCGTCCACACGCAGCGTGATGGTCAGGTTTTCAGTCAGCCGCAGCGCGCTCAGAGACAGCCCCTGCCCGCGGAATACCAGATAGAACAGCGCCGCGGAATTGGCGAGCGCGATGCACTCCACAAAGATCGAGCGCGCCCGCCGCGAAGAAAAGTGAATCAGGCCGGTCGCCAGCCCGCCGAGAATCGGCAGCAGGATCGGCACAATCAACAGCGTCATAATGCAGCCTCACTTTCCCGCGTCTCACATCACCAGCGCGGCGATCGACTTAAAGAAGCCGATCAGCGCGTTGGGGAACATCCCGAGAAGCAGCGTCAGCGCGGCCAGCGCGATCAGCGGCGCGAGCATCAGCGCGCCGGGCTCGGCCTTTTTGAGCGCGGACGCATCGAAATCCCTGCCCGGGAAGAACGCCGCAATCGTGATCGAGAGCAGATAGCCGGCCGTCAGCACGGCGCTGACCAGCAGCACGCAGGGAATGATCCAGTTAAACGCCGTATTTGTCAGGCTCAGCGCGCCCTCGGCCAGATACCACTTGCTGATAAAGCCGCAGGTGGGCGGCACGCCGATCAATCCGGCGGAGAGCAGCGTAAAGCACCACATCACGGCGGGCATCTGCCGGCCAATGCCGCGCAGCTCCTCCACGCGCGTCTTGCCGGTCTTGTTGATGACCGCGCCGGCCGACATGAACAGGCCGTCCTTGATGACCGAGTGGAACACGATGTGCATCAGCGCCCCCACAAAGCCGATGGGCGAGAGGGTGGACAGGCCGGTCAGCACATAGGACACCTGACTCACCGTCGAATAGGCCAGCCGCTTCTTGAGAAGCCGCTCGCGGTAGGCCAGCATCGAGCCCATGAACACCGTGATCAGCGCCAGCGTCATCCAGGCCGCCTGCACCCATGTGCCGCGTATGAAATCGGCGCCCGCCAGATAGTACACAACGCGTATGATTCCCAGCACGCCCGCCTTGGTGATTACGCCCGACAATACGGCGCTGGCGGGGGAGGGCGCGACCGGGTGCGCCGTGGGCAGCCAGCCGTGCATGGGGAACATACCGGCCTTTACGCCGAAGCCCACGATCATGGCGAACGTGCCCCAGCGCATGAGGCTTTCGTGACCGGCCATCGATTCGGCGGTCAGAACGCCGCCCGCGGTGAAGGCCATTGTCGAGCCGTAGCGCGCATAGAAGAATATGCCCAGCAGCGCCAGCGACGCGCCGAAGACGGAATAGAGCAGATACTTGACGCCCGCGGCGACCGCTTCTTTGCTCATCGTGTGCAGCACGAGCGGCAGCGTCATGAGCGTCATCAGCTCATAGAACATATACATCGTGACCAGATTGCCGCTGAAGCTCAGGCCGATCAGCACGCCCAGCGAGATCAGATAGAACAGATAGAAGCGCCCTTCGTTTTCCTCGCTCTTCATATAGTCGAACGAATAGAAGCCCACGCACAGCCACATGCAGGATATGAGCAGCGCAAACAGCTTCGAAACGCCGTCTACATGGAAATAAATCGACACCGTGTCGGTGAGCTGCCAGAGGGTCAGCTGCTGAGAGCCGCGCAGCACGGCCAGCAGCACGAGCAGTGCGTTGACGACGAGCGCCGTTCCCGTCAGCGCGTTGCGGGCATTGCGGTTCTTTACGCATCCGGCCAGCAGACCGAATACCACCGGCGCGGCGACGGGCAATATCAGCAAGATGTTATTCCACATAACCATAAAATCCTCCTCGCGCCGTCAGGCGAACATATTGAGGCCCGCGCGAATCGCTTCAATGATGGGCTGAGAGAACGTGCCCAGAAAGAAGTTGACCACGACAAGGCAGATGAGCGACGCGGCGAACGACGCTTTGACGCGGGCGCGGGGCGCATTGGCCGCGCCGTCGATCGGCGGCCGATAAAGCGTGATGACCGTTTTCAGGAAATAGATGGTGTTGAGA
>CAKUAV010000054.1 GCA_934636425.1 uncultured Clostridia bacterium | reverse complement strand
GTCATGAGCGCTGTCTGTGCAGATTCTGCCGGATATGACTTTCAATCAGACCGCAGATATTTGCCGAGCTCCCATCTCCCATTGGCGACGCGGGCGCTGTCAAGCGACCCCTTTTCCGGCGGCGCCTGGCCGTGCGGGTTAACAGCCTGCGCGCATGGGTTAACAGGTCATGAAAGACATTGACAAGGCGAACGAATACTGTTATAATCCTCTCATCATCCGCTTATATACGAACGACGACGAGGGGGACGCGATTCGATATGGAAGAAAAGCTGTCGGAAATTTTCGGTTCAATGGTGTTCAACGACGATGTGATGAAGCAGCGCCTCCCGCACGCAACCTATAAGGAAATGAAGCGCGCGCTGGCCGGCGGCCGGGGGCTGACCCGCGAGGTGGCCAATGTCGTGGCCAACGCCATGAAGGACTGGGCCATCGAAAAGGGCGCGACGCACTATACGCACTGGTTCCAGCCGCTCAACGGCGTGACCGCCGAAAAGCACGAGGCGTTCATCACCTCGGATTATGACTCCGTCATCATGGAATTTTCCGGCAAGGAGCTGATTCAGGGCGAGCCGGACGCATCGTCCTTCCCCTCGGGCGGACTGCGCGCCACGTTTGAAGCGCGCGGCTACACGGCGTGGGATCCGTCGTCCTATGCGTTCATCAAGGACAGAACGCTGTGCATTCCCACGGTGTTCTGCTCCTACAACGGCGAGGCGCTGGACAAAAAAACGCCGCTGCTGCGCTCCATGGAGGAAATCTCCCGTCAGGCCAGGCGGATACTGCGCCTCTTTGGCCGCGAGGTCAGCGCCGTCGACGTGACGGTCGGCCCGGAGCAGGAGTACTTCCTCATCCGTAAGGAGGATTTCGATCAGCGCCCCGATCTGGTCTATACCGGCAGGACGCTGTTCGGCGCGCGCCCGGTCAAGGGGCAGGAGCTGGAGGATCACTACTTCGGCACGCTCAAGCCGCGCGTGGCCGAGTTCATGGCCGATCTGGACAGGGAACTGTGGAAGCTGGGCGTGCTGGCCAAGACCGAGCACAACGAGGTTGCGCCCGCGCAGCACGAGCTGGCGCCGATTTACACCACCGCCAACATCGCCACCGATCACAATCAGCTGACGATGGAATACATGCGCAAGGTGGCCGCGCGCCACGATCTGGTGTGCCTGCTGCACGAAAAGCCCTTCGCCGGCGTGAACGGCAGCGGCAAGCACAACAACTGGTCGCTGTGTACCTCTGAGGGCTACAATCTGCTCAATCCGGGCGACAGCCCCAAGGACAACGCGCAGTTTCTGCTCTTCCTCTGCGCGGTCATAAAGGCTGTTGACGAGCATCAGGATCTCCTGCGCATTTCCGCATCCAGCGCGGCGAACGATCACCGCCTGGGCGCGAACGAGGCGCCGCCCGCCATCGTCTCGATCTTTCTGGGCGAGGAGCTGACCGGCATACTCGAGGCGCTGGCCAGCAAGTCCGACTACGCGCAGAAGGAAGCCGCCGTGATGGACATCGGCGTGGACATTCTGCCGAAATTCCCGCGCGACACCACCGACAGAAACCGCACGTCGCCCTTCGCCTTCACCGGCAACAAGTTCGAGTTCCGCTCTCTGGGCAGCTCGTTCTCCGTCGCGGATCCGAATATTGTGCTCAACACAATCGTCGCCGACGCGCTGGAGCAGTTCGCCGACGAGCTGGAAAAGGCCGAGGACTTCACCGTTTCGCTGAACCGGCTGATTCGCCACACCATCCGCGATCACCGCCGCATCATATTCAACGGCAACGGCTATTCCGACGCATGGGTGCGCGAGGCCGAAAAGCGCGGCCTGCTCAACTACCGCTGCACCGCCGACGCGCTGCCCCACATGGTGGACAAAAAGAACGTCGCGCTGTTCAAAAAGCACGGCGTGTTCACCGAGGGCGAGCTGAAGAGCCGCATGTGCGTCATGCAGGAGAGCTACAACAAGACCGTGCACATCGAGGCGCTGACCATGATCGACATGGCCAATCAGCAGATTCTGCCCGCCGTGATGCGCTATACGGCCTTCCTGACCGACGCCGCGCTCAAGAAGATGCAGCTGGGCGTGGCCGCCGCGCCGGAAAAGGCGCTTGCGGGTCGGCTGAGCGCGCTGTGCGAGGAGATTTCCGGCCGCACGGGCACATTGAAGGAGGTCGTCGAAGCCGCGCCGGTGAGCGCCGGCCTTGAAACCGAGAGCCACTACTATCACGACGTGGTCGTGAGCGCTATGAACGCGCTGCGCCATGCCGTGGACGAGGCCGAGCTGCTCGTCGCGAGCGATCACTGGCCCTATCCCAGCTACGGCAGGCTGCTGTTCGGGGTGAGATGACATAAAAGGCAGCCGGCGCTTTTCCCGGATAATGGCGGGAAGAACGCCGGTTTTTGCGTGCAAAAGGCGCGTCCGGATGAATTGGGCATGGGAAGATAATGCCGTCCGGACGCGCCTTTATTATTTTTTTAGTCGTTCTCTTCGGGATAGAGCGTGAAGCTCAGGCTGACGAAGGCCTTGCTGCGGGTGGCCTTGTTGTCGACGCCCTCGTTTTCATAGGGCACGACCATTTCGCAGCCTATGACGTTCACGCCGCCGTTGCTGGCCGTTACGGTCGCCATGCCGTTTTCATCGGTCCTGACCGTCACGGTGTGGTGGTTGATGACGTCGGGAATGATGTCCACGTCGGCCATGGGCTCGCCGTTGTGCAGCAGCTGCACGGTGAATTCCTCGCCGATTTCGAGCTTTGTCGGGTCGACGGAGGGCACAAGCTGATACGGCAGGCCGTCGATCGGCTTCACCTCGTCGACGCTGCCCAGATAGTTGACGCTGTATTTGATGGCGTGCGTGCCGATCGTCGCGCCCTCAACCTCATCCATGGGCTTGGGCACCCAGGTTCCCTCGGGCGTGTTGCTCCAAAAGCCGTAGTCCAGGCAGACGTACACGACGGCCAGATCGTCGCTCGGCTCAATATAGAGATAGTCGGCGCCGTTGATCGGCTCGACCGCAACCGGCTCGTATTTCGCGTCATAGCCGTCCATTTCCATCAGGCCGCTGGGATCGTAGGCATTGTCCTTCCAGCCCTCGCCGCAAACCAGCTGGACGCGGTCGGAGCGCTGGGCAAACCAGACGCCGTGCGCCGAGGCGGCCGTCGGCAGCGCCATAAAGCAGAGCGCCATCGCCGTGATCAGAGCCAATCCCTTGATTTTCTTCATGTCCTTCTCTCTCTTTCCGGGTCTATGCCCATGCAATTTAGTTAAAGAACACTAACTCATGCGCCCAAGTAATCCAATCGGCGAGGAATCGCTGCGGATTGCGCGCTCTCCGATGCGCCCCTGTCCGATGGGGAAGAACCTGCGAGTTAGAGAACTTTAACCGATGCAATTGTATCATGGAGCGGCAGGAGCTGTCAATTAAAGAGTGTGTTAAAACGAGAGCGGCGCATGGCGGCGCGGTGTTAAGCGCGGCATGAAAAGCTTTGCTTTTGCGCCACTTTTCGGGCATTGACAGCCGGCTTTTTTCCGAATATAATATGAAGGAAACGACCTGACCGCACAGGGCGTGCTGAACGATGGGTGAACGGAGGTGAGCAGCGTGGAGAGAACGCTTCTGATCGTCAATCCCGCGGCCGGACGCAGAACCGGCGAGAAAATCATGGACGGCGTGAAAGGCGCGCTTTCCGAAAACGGCACGGAGGTGACCTGCCGCGTGACGAACGCGCCGGGACACGCCGCCAGTCTGGCCGAGAGCGCCGGCGGACAATATGACACCGTCGTCTGCTGCGGCGGAGACGGCACGCTGCACGAGACGCTGCAGGGGCTGATGCGCGCCGGAACGCGCCCCGCGCTGGGCTATATTCCCTGCGGCACGACCAACGATTTTGCCAGCACACTGAAGCTCAGCCGCGATCCGATCGAGGCGGCGCGGAGCATCGCGCGCCATGGCGAGCGGCTCGTTCTGGATGTGGGGCGATTTGGCGAGGATCGCTTTTTCTCCTATGTGGCGGCGTTCGGCGCGTTTACGGAGTGCTCCTACGGCACGCCGCAGCCGCTCAAGAATGCGCTGGGCTATCTGGCGTATCTGCTGGAGGGCTCGAAGGATCTGTTTAATCTGAAGAGCGTTTCGCTGCGCGCCCGCTGGGACGGCGGCGAGGCGGAGGGCGAGTTTATTTACGGCTCGGTGAGCAATTCCATGTCCATCGCGGCGCTGGTGCATCTCAGCGAGGAACAGGCCGCGCTGGATGACGGGCGGCTGGAGCTGATGCTCATACGCAGGCCGAAAACGCTCGATCAGCTATTGCGCGCCGTGCATATGCTGAAGAAAAGCAGCTTCGACGGCGAGCAGGTGATCTTTGCGCACATTGCGCGCGCCGAGTTTGAGATGGACGCGCCCACGCCATGGACGCTGGACGGCGAGTTCGGCGCGGCGACGGAGAATGTGCGGATCGCCGTCGAGCCGCGCGCGCTGACCCTGTTAAGATGAATACGGGCGATTCGTCCGCTCTGCCATGCGGCTTGGGCGGATCGCTTTTTTTGCGGCGCTTCAAAGAGCGCGTGCAGGCCGGAAATGGGAGACGGCAATTCGATTACGGCATATGGATGTGGAAATATGCTCAGAAACGACAAAAAATGCAGGAAATGAACGCGAATGTTACAAAACCCTCTTGACGGGACACGCCTGCGGGAGTAGAATTATCCTTGTTTTTTTGTGAGCTCCACGGGGGCGCAGAGTATAAAAGGAGGGTTCATCATGTCCACGAAGTACATTTTTGTGACCGGCGGCGTGGCGTCGTCGCTGGGCAAGGGCATCACGGCGGCGTCGCTCGGACGACTGCTCAAGGCGCGCGGCTATTCGGTCGTTCTGCAGAAGTTTGATCCCTATCTGAACGTCGACCCCGGCACGATGAACCCCTATCAGCACGGCGAGGTGTTCGTCACCGAGGACGGCATGGAAACCGATCTCGATCTGGGGCACTACGAGCGCTTCATCGACGAAAATCTGACGCGCTACAGCTCGGTGACCTCCGGCCAGATATTCTATTCTGTGCTCAATCGCGAGCGCAGCGGCGGCTATAACGGCGGCACGGTGCAGATCATTCCCCACATTACCGACGAAATCAAGGACAAGCTCCATCGCATCGGACAGGATCGTGACGTCGTCATCACCGAAATCGGCGGCACAATCGGCGACATAGAGGGGCAGCCTTTCATCGAGGCGATTCGTCAGTTCCAGTGGGAAAATGATCGCGACGACGTGCTGTTTATTCATGTTACGCTGATTCCGTACCTCAAGAGCAGCCAGGAGCTCAAGACCAAGCCCACGCAGCATTCTGTCAAAACGCTGCAGTCCATGGGCATACAGCCCGGCATGCTGGTCTGCCGCAGCGATTATCCGGTTTCTCAGGGCATGCGCGAAAAGCTGGCCTGCTTCTGCAATGTGCCCGCGCGCTATATCATACAGAATCTCGATGCGGAATCGCTGTATCAGGTGCCGCTGATGCTCGAAAAGGAGGGCTTTGCCGACAAGGTGTGCGAGGCGCTCCACATGGAAAAGCGCGCCGCCGATCTGGCCGACTGGACGCGGCTGGTCAATCGCTTCCAGGAGCCTGAGCGCGAGGTGACCATCGCGCTGGTGGGCAAGTACATTCAGCTGCACGACGCGTATCTCTCCGTCGTCGAGGCGCTCCAGCACGGCGGCATCGATCACTGCGCCCGCGTCCACATCAAGTGGATACAGGCCGACGATCTGACAAGCGCGGACGTCGATCTCGACAAGGCCTTCGAGGGCGTGGACGGCATACTCGTGCCCGGCGGCTTCGGCAACCGCGGCATAGAGGGCAAGGAGCTGGCGGCCAAATATGCGCGCGAGCACAGGATTCCCTATCTGGGCATCTGTCTGGGCATGCAGATCGCCGTGATCGAATTTGCGCGCGATGTGCTGGGACTGGAGAAGGCCAACTCCACCGAATTCGATCCGAAAACGCCCGATCCGGTGATCGACCTCATGGCCGATCAGAAGGGTCTCGAGCAGACCGGCGGCACGATGCGCCTGGGCGGCTACGAGTGCAGACTGCTGGACGGCTCGGCCTCGCGCGCGCTCTATGGCAGGGAGATGATCGTCGAGCGCCATCGCCACCGCTATGAGTTCAACAACAAATACAGAGAAGCGCTCGAAAAGGCCGGCCTCAGGGCGGTCGGCGTCAATCCCGAGCGCGATCTGGTTGAAATCGTCGAGCTTCAGGGGCATCCGTGGTTCGTCGGCTGCCAGTTTCATCCCGAGTTCAAGTCCCGCCCGAACCGCCCGCATCCGCTGTTTTCCGGCTTTGTCGGCGCAGCCATCGAGCACAGGGGCTGAACCATAAAGAAGAGAATCGCCGCAAAGGCGCGCATGAAAAAAACGAAATACAGGGAAAGCCCGACGCGAGCAAATCTGGCCGCGCCGGGCTTTTTGCGTGCGCCAATGGGGGGGCTGGCGCGGCTTGGCGAACGGCGGTTTCTTCGAAGATGCGCGGCCGCATTCGCTCCGTGCGCATGACAGAGCGCTGGTATGCATACCGGATTCGGACGGCCATCGCGCGTAAATGGCAGGCGCATATCTTTACGCAAAAAGCATACAGACGGTCGAATTTGAGCGTGTCGCCCGGAAAATAAGGCGAAATTGTGCGCGCATGGGGCTGAAGTGTGTAAAAAAATATTTTTTGACGTGCGCGCGCCTATTGCATTCGGCCGGCCTGCGTGATAGAATAATGGTGTACACACCAATGGCGGAAAGAAGGTCTTTGAAATTACCCTGACAAGCGCGAGTCTGCCCGCGAAAAAGCGCATACTGACCGTATGCGTGAAGCTGTTTCTGGAAAAGGGCTATCGGAAAACCACACTGGCTGAAATCATCGAAAAGGCGGAGGTGTCATACAGCACATTTCAGAACATATTCCGCGCCAAGGACGGCGTGCTGACCGAGCTGGTGGAATTCATGTTTTCCAATCAGTTCGCCATGGCGCGCGGCGCGGCGGGATCCAAGTGGCCGCCGCTGTACACATACGTCGTTGAGACGGCCATACAGCTGACGCTGACCGAGCTGAACGAAAATCTGCGGGAGATCTACATCGAGGCCTACAGCCAGAGCGAGGCGCATGAGTACATCCTTCAGGAGACGGCCAAGGAGCTGTATCAGATATTCGGCGCATACAATCCCGATATGACGCTGCGCGACTTTTACGAGATGGATATCGGATCGAGCAGCATCATGTGCGGCTACATGGCGCATCCCTGCGACGAAAATCTGACGCTGGAAAAGAAGATCCGTCTGTTCCTGACAATGTCGCTGCGCGTTTACGGCGTTCCGCAGGAGGAGCGCGAGCAGGCGATCCGCTTTGTCGAGGTGCTGGACATTCGCACGATTTCCGAGCGGGTGATACAGAAGCTGTTTGAGGCGCTGGCCATGCGCTATGAGTTTTCGCTGCAGGACATAGAGCAGATTGTTCCAGCAAAGACGCAGACGACAGAGTGAAGAGACGCCATCTGGACAATACACCGCCGCAGTTTCGATGCGCTATTAATAAGGAAGGGCAGAAGGACTGCGCGGTTTTTTATATCGGGCTTTGACTGATTTTAAGTAAGGTGACTGTGACTGACAGACGGGACAGGAGGGTAATACATGAAGGGCAGGTTCATCCATTCCGGCAAAAGCGTCATTGCGCTGATCGTGTGCATTGCGCTGTTTGTGACGGGGCTCCCACTGCCGGCGTTCGCGGAGACGGGCGGCGCCGCGCCGGCCATCGCTTCCGGCGTGAAAACGTGGCAGGACGCGGCTGAGTATATCTGCGGCCTGTTGGGCGAGCAGACGGACGACGCGCTGGGCGCGCTGAGGACGTGGAACTATCTGGAAGAGGACGTTTCGGCCAGTGACGCCGTGTCCGCAGAGCAGCTTCAGGCTGTGCTGCAGCGGGTTTTCGGCGCGGTGATTGACGGCGACGAATCGCTGTCCGCGGCGCGCCAGACGGAGAACGCCAATCTGTACGTCACCGCGCAGGTGAAGAAGATCGGCTCGCTCACGGCGGATCATCTGGTCTTTGAAAGCGGCGCTCGCGCGCAGATCAGCGCTGTGAACGCGCGCAGCCTGCCCATCACCGGCGCGGCCGAGCTTGAGCTGGCCGGTTCACAGATCGACACGCTCGTCATCGACACCGATCAGGACGTCGTCATACGCGGCGACAGCGAGACGAAAATCGGCGAGGTCATGATTCGCCGGGGCGGCAATGTGGTGCTGGAGGGCAGCTGCGCCCTCGGCGTCGTGCGCGTTCTGGGTGAAGCGAAGACGCTCACCGTTCGCGCCACCTGTACGGTTCAGAACGAAACGGAAAAGGCGATTGCGGTTGCCGATCCCGAAGGCGAGAGCCGTACTATCGAGCCCGGCACGGACGACGTGCTGGTGCTCTCCCGCTATGTCGTCAGTTTTGTGACGGAAGGCACGCCGGTCGAGCCGGTCACTGTGCTGCCCGGCGGCATCATTGATTTTTCTGCCATTGAGACAACCTGCGAGGGCAAGGTGTTCACGGCGTGGTACGAGGACGCGGACTACACCGTGCCCTGCTCCACGCTGACGCTGGTCGACCGGCAGATGACGCTCTACGCGCGCTTCATCGATCCCGCCGACTGCGTGACTGTGACGTTCAACACAATGGGCGGCACGGAGCTTGCGCCGCTGGTGCTTGCAAAGGGCGAGTATCTGCTGAGCAAGCCGGTGGATCAGATATACACCTCTAAGGAAGGAAACACATTCTGCGGCTGGTGTCTGGACGAGGCCTGCGAGCAGAGCTTCGGCTATACCGAGCCGGTCATGGAGGACATGACGCTCTACGCCCAGTTCAATCCCGACGAGGCGCAGGAGGAAACGCGCGAATCCAACGCGGCCGAGCTGAGCGACATGGACTGGCTGGCGGCCATTGAGATCGTCACGCCGGAGGGCATGACTGTTTCGTCCATGGAGGATGTAAACCGCCTGATTACCATCGAGGCCGGCAGCGGCATCACCGAGCCGACCGTGCGCATGGAGCCGACCGAGGGCGGCTTTAAGCTGCTGGGCGACGCTTATGAAAAGGACGGCCAGCGCGGCTTTGAGCCCGGCTCGAGCTTTACGATCGTGCTGAGCGAGGGACTGCGCTTTAAGGACTATGACGAGACCGTCACGACGCTGCTGGTCGACGTGTATCGCGAGCGGGTTGAAACGGTCATTTTCCGCGACGACATACAGTATCTGCTCTGGGACGACATGGCCTCCTATGAGGCGGTTGTCGAGAGCGAGAGCGAGGAAACCGAAAACACTCCCGGCACACTGCTCTACACCGGCAGCGGCAGCTTCGAGCCGGACGAGATCGTCTGCTTCTACGACGGCGAGATCGGCCCGGACGAAAAGAGCTTTGAGCGCTGGCAGGAAGGCTCCTACGACGGCTACGTCATGTTCATACAGGTCGTTTCGACCGAGAAGACGGACGACGGCCTTGTCGTGAAATTCCTAAACGCCAGCCCGGTGGACTATCTGGCCGATCTGGATGTAAACACGACGCGCTCCGTCAATCTGGAGGAAGTCCTGGACGATGAGGACGTCGATCAGATTGAACGCGCCGTGTCCGCGCAGATACGCGCCAACGACGAGCTGCGCGCCCAGATGCTGGTCGCCGTGATGACCTCTCAGGACACGCAGGATAAGCTGGACGCGCTCTACGGCGAGGGAACCTACGCGCTGACGGCGCTGCGCGCCAAGCCCGGCGCGGTCGAGGTCAATCCCATAATACGCGTTTCCGGAAATTCCGTCACGGCGGGCGTTTCCGTCAGCCTGACAATCGCGCTGATGAACGGCGCTGAGACCATTATGACCGTCACGCCGTCCATGTCCTTCACCGAACAGGTGGAGGTGGATGTGGACGTGAAGGCCGGCGGCATATGGATCGACGCGTCTCTCCGTCTGGCGTCCACCACCCGCGTCAAGCTGGAGGTGGCCGTGGCCAGCGGCGACGGCGAGGCCGATTTCAGCGAGGCGCTTGAGACGCTGGAAAATCTGGTCAAGCCCGACGGCATCGAGGGCGATTATCTGGCGGCCGTGGACGGCATCATGCAGACAATGCAGTCCATCGTGGGCACGGAACTGAGCTATGTGGATCTGTTTGAGGTTCCGCTGCTGATCATCATCGTGGACTTCTACGGCATCGTCGCGCTGTCGGCCGAGCTGGATCTGGTGGGACAGATCGGCGTGCTGGCCACATTCGGCATGGAGCTGATGGTTCAGGGCGGACAGAAGGTCGGCTTCAAATACGACTTTAAGAAAATGGAAGGCGGCTCCTATAAGGAGAAGCTCAAGACGCGCGTTGAGAACCATGTGTATCTGGTCGGCAAGATCGGCGTGCGCGTCGGCCTGCGGCTGAAGCTGGGCGTGACGCTGTGCGTGATCGCCAAGGCGCAGATCGTCGGCTCGATCATGGCCTATGCCGAGCTGACAGGCATGTTCTTCCTCAATACGTCGCTGCTTTCAGGAAACAGCAGCTATGTGGGCGCGCTCTACTTTGAGGTGGGTCTGGACGCGTCGGTCGACCTTTCACTCAAGGCCGATTTCAAGATATTCTCGATCGGCACGTCGTGGAATATCTGGTCTGAGCGCTGGCCGCTGTACAGCACCAGCGTGTCCTCCAGACTGCGCTTTATCGACGAGGAGCCGCTGCGCGCGCAGTGGGAGCAGCAGACGGAGATGGCCGATCACCGAAACAGCTTCGGCTTTACGGCCATCATGATGCGCGATTACAAGCTGATCGACGGCAGCTGCCGCGTGACGCAGACGCTGCCTCAGGCGGAGGACTCCAAAATCAGCATGAGCATCCAGAACATGACCGTCAACGGCGAGCTGCTCGCCCAGGACGATCCGAGGAACGCTCTGTTCGAGTTTGGCAATCCGCAGGAAGGACGTCTGCCTGGCTACATCTATCTGAACGAACAGATCGCGGCCGAATACAGCTGCGAGACGGTCGAACTGGATCTGGTGGTCAGCTATATCGACGACAGCCCTT
The DNA here is from genome assembly GCA_934636425.1 of uncultured Clostridia bacterium. Taxonomy (GTDB): domain Bacteria; phylum Bacillota; class Clostridia; order Christensenellales; family Aristaeellaceae; genus Firm-10. Next base: position 6,153 of record CAKUAV010000054.1, on the reverse strand, counting down.
CTGCGCTGGTCAAGAAGCAGGAGCTTGTGTTCCATCTCTCCAGAGAATGCACGCTCTCCACAACCACGGTCGACATGAGCGTCATGCTCTATGACGAGTGCGCGCACCTGTGGGGTCTGGAGAATGCGGAATGGGACGGCCAGATCGTGTTCGCCGATTCCTATGCCGCGACGCATATGGTGGGCGGCATGTTCGAGCCGACCGCGACCGCGGACGTCGATCTGCCCGGCGTCAGAGAGGGCGCCCTCGAGGCCGTGCCCGCGCTGAAGGGCGGCGATCTCGGCTGGACGGACGTTCAGGGCGGCCTGATTCAGTACAGCAATCCCAAGACAAGCGCGTTCTGCTATCTGAGCCTGGACAGCAATCTGCTGCGCTACGACGTCCGTCAGGAAACGGAAATGTATGGCCTGACGTTCTACCTCTATGCGCGCCGCTTTGAGATGAATCCGGAAGACCCCATGGACAGCACGGTGACGTATGCGCTGAACTATGCGGGCGATCCGAACACCCGATTCTACACCACGGGCACGGACAACGGAGAGAAACTGTACTTCACCGCCGCCGACGGCGCATGGACATTGCAGGAGAGCCGCGCCGCCTTTGACGGATCGGATCGCCCGATCGTCATGGTTCTGGAAAGCGGCGAGGAGATCGCCACCGGCCTGTCTGTGACCGGCCGCGAGTATGCCCGCATCAATGCGCTCGACATGAGCGATTCCGCTTATGCGCTGTCGGTTGTTTCCGGCGAGGGCATCGAGGGCTACAGCATCGTTTCTCCCGAAGGACTGGATCTCGGCAGCGTTGAGCCCGGCACGCGCGTCGAAATGGAAATTGTCTGCGATAGAAAGCATCGCAACGTCATTCCCGCGTTTGAGGCGCAGGCGCAGATCAGCTACAGCCTGACCGAAAATCGCCTCTCGTTCGTCATGCCGGCCATGGATGTGAAGCTGACGCTGTCGGCCTCCCCGCTGCACACGGTGATATGGCTGTACAATGTTTCCGGCCATGACGCATACAGGACGGAGAAAATTGCCGAAAACGAGACCGTCAAGCGGCCCGGCGATCCGGCGATCGACGGCCTGACATTCCGCGGCTGGTACGCGGACGCGGCCTGCACCGAGCCCTATGAGTTCAATGCGCGTCCCAAGGATGACATTACGCTCTACGCCGACTGGACGGTCGACGTGACGGTCGACTTCTGCGGCCCCACGGGACGGGCGCTCTATCGCGTCTCTGAATTCGAGACGAAGCCCATCTTTGAGGGCGACACAGAAGAGACCGAATACGCCCGCTTCACGTTCAGCGCGCTGCGTCCGGGCGAGAAGATGTACGAAATCGTGCTGCCCAACCATCCGGGCTACGTGTTCAAGGGCTGGTATACCACCGCCGATTTCTCCGGAGACGCGGTCAATCTGGCGGATCTGACGCTGGAAAAGAGCGTGACGCTCTACGCGCTCTGGGCGAAGGTCATCAATGTCGTCTACTACGAGAATTATGACGGCGCTGAGGAGATCTACTACACCGGCACGGAGCTGAAGGGCTATCCGCTGATGGATGTGGCCGAGAGACCCGGCCGAGAGCACTATGTCTTTACCGGCTGGTACACGAGCGCGGCCTGCACGCCGGCGACGGCCTTTGACACAGAGACCGGCCGCTTTGAGGACAACGCGCAGCTGTACGCCGGCTGGAAGCCTGTGGACTACCTGATCGACTACGATCTGGGCGGCGGCGAGAACAATGCCGCCAATCCCGCCTCCTATACGGTCGAAAGCGCGGACATCGCGCTGGCCGCGCCCAGCCGCACGGGCTATGAATTCATCGGCTGGACGATGGGAGAAGGCGACGAACTGATGCCTGAAGTGGTGATCGCTCACGGCAGCGCGGGCGACCTGAAACTGACGGCGCACTGGAATCCTGTGGTCTACACAATCACCTACAACGTCCGGCACGGCGAGGCCTCTTCCGAGAATCCGGACACATACACCATAGAGGACGGCGACATCACGCTGATTGCGCCCAAGCCGATCAATGAGAGCTATACGTTCACCGGCTGGATCGGCGAAGGCGCCGTGGAGCCCGTGCTCGATCTGGTCATCCCCGCCGGCAGCATCGGCAACCGTGTCTACACCGCATGGTGGGAGACCGATGATCCCGATGAGAACATACTGCTGGGCGCGATGAATTCCATACCCGACACGCTGACGACGCCGCTGGAGGGCTTCTCGGACGGCGGCGACGGCGAGGACACCATACACGCGCTGATCGACGAGGTGCTGCGCGGCGGTGCGAGCGGCGACTACATGGACGCGCTGTCCCACACCGAGACGCCCGAGGGAGCGCCTCTGCAGACGGATACTATGTATGCCTACACCTATCGCGTGACGGTCACCTATACCAATGACAGCGGCCGGGAGATTTCCGACGAGACCGTCGTCACGCTCCTTGTGACCAAGAAGGAGCCCGCGCTGACGGCGCCCGACGCCGCGCGGCTGCTCTACGGCCAGTCGCTGGCGCAGTCCGCGCTGACCGGCGGTGCGGCCATGGACGGCGAGACGGCCGTCGGCGGAACGTTCAGCTGGCTCGATCCGGACGTCGTGCCGAAGGGCAGGGACAACGGAACCGTGCTCTACAGCGTGGTATTTACGCCCGATGCGGAGAGCGCCGCGACCTATGCTCCCGCGCAGATTGAAATACCCGTGTATACGCAGACCAGGCTCAAGGTGACAATCACCGCCGAGAACCGCGAATATCTGCCGGGCGACGCATCCGCCACGGGCAGCTATCAGCTCTGCGACGCGGACGAGGAGAGCATCATCATCGACACCGTTGAGCTCGTGGGCGGCAGCTATGCCTTTGCGGACGAGAACGCCGGCGCCGACAAGAAGGTTACCTTCAGCGGCTATGCGCTCTCGGGCGAGGACGCGCTCTCCTATGTGCTGGGCAATGCTGCGGCGGAAGCGCTGGCCACGATCAGCAAGGCCGAGCCTTCGGTCACGATACCCAATCCGCCCGCGCTGACCTACAAGGACAAGCTGCGCGATCACACCGTCGCGGTTCAGGCCGAATGGGCGGGGCAGACCGTCCCCGGCAATGTCAACTGGATATTCGACGCGGAGCATCCCGACACCGTAACGGCGGCGGGCGACGGCGAATACAAGCTGGAATTTGTGCCGGACGATGCGGCCAACTATGTGTCTGTCATACTCACGCCCACCTTTACGGCGGCCAAGCTGACGATCGCCAAGCCTGACATTCCCGCGCAGACCTATACCGGGCGCGCGCTGCAGGCGGCTGTCGCGCAGTCCGCCGACTACACTGTGACGAACGACACCTATACCGAAGCGGGCACGCACGACGTCACGCTCACGCTGACCGATCCCGCCAACACACGCTGGCCGGACAGCGACAGCGCGACGACCACCGCGCCCTTCACAATCGACAAGGCGAGCCTGACCAGAACGGGAACGCTGACGCTGGGCTCCATATCCTACGGCCAGAAGTTCCTGACGGGCGTTGAACACACCAGCGGCATGGGCGAAGGCAAGGTGGCCAACGAGGCCATCATAGGCGCCGTGATGAAGGTCAGCGGCAGCGACGTCGTCGTGACGGGCAACTGGCAGTGGATCGAAAAGAGCGGCGTGACGGATGCATGGTGCAATGCGGGCACGTATGAGCTGACGGCGCGCTTTACCCCCACGTCGGTCTCTGCGAACAACTACGCCGCCTATGACGAGACGTTCACCGTGACGGTGGAGAAGGCAACGCCGACCATTGAGGGCGCTCTGGTCTACGCCATGAAGCAGACTGAGGAATATGCGACCGGCAAGTCGGTTGCCCGTCTGCCGCTGGCGATTGCGGAGCTTAAGTCGGATACGACGGTCGTCAGAAACCCGAATGCAGGCTTTGCCGGCGCGAACGGCAAAGTACAGGGCAGCTGGCAGTGGGATGACAGATTGCTTATTCCCTCTCCGAACGAATCCAATCACGTCTACAAGGTCTGGTTCATACCGAAAGACGCCGCGAACTACAACTCCGTATCTTACCAGGCTACGGTCAATCTGACGGTCTTCTATTACGTGTCGGTTTACTCGTATACCAGAGAAAGTATGAGCGGCGTCGGTTACAGCACCGGAAACAGCTATCAGTTTGAAAGCTATGGGAAATACGGGTTCGCCACATACGGCAGTGCTGCCACCAGCATTTCGATGGGCTGGGATCAATATACCGGTTGGATGCATACGTTCTTCGAGCAGACATTCGGCAGTTACACGTCCGGTGTCAATGTCAAGCAGGTTATTCCGCTGGGCGTCTTTATCAAAGGCAAGTTCGCCGTAAAAGAAAAGGAGGGGTATACCAAGGTCATTTCGGGCACATATTTCCTCTGGAACGATGATATCAGAGTTTTGGGGCTCGATGACGAGATTACGGACGATAGCTTCTCAATGACGATGAAGCAGAAGAATGGGCTGCCCTATACCATCGAGGTCAGCATCAATATCGACAAGCTTATTCCTCTTTCGGACATAAATCTGTACTATGTCGCCGGGCTTTGCACGGAAGCTGGCAATCTGAGCATGATGAGCTACAAGGTGACGAACAATGGAACGACTTATTACAGCGCGCTGAACGAGGGCGCGGTCAACGTTGAAAATGCCGGTTCGAAGCGCATGAATCTCGCCATGAGCGCGCCGACAACTGAGCCGACTGTCGAACCGACAACTGAGCCGACAACCGAGCCGAGCGTCGAGCCGACGATTGAGCCGACAACCGAGCCGACCGTCGAACCGACAACCGAGCCGACCGTCGAACCGACAACTGAGCCGACAACCGAGCCGACCGCCGAGCCGACGACCGAGCCGACGACCGAGCCGACCGTCGAGCCGACCGTCGAGCCGACTGCCGAGCCGACTGCCGAGCCGACGACAGAACCGACGACAGAGCCGACAACAGAGCCGACGACTGAGCCGACTGCCGAGCCGACAGTTGAAGCAACGAGTGAACCGACTTCTTCGCAGGACGCACCGCCTGTCCCGCCTGAAGAAGGCGATTCCGGCAGCGAATGAACCATTGCTGTAAGAGGAGAGTCAGGAGCGCATTGCCGCTCCTGGCTCTGCTCCTCATTCTGGCGTGTGCGCGCGCCGAAGCAAAGACTGTCCGCATTGCCGTGCTGGATTCGGGCTGCAGCAGTCCGAACGCCGTCGGCGTGAATGTGCTGGACGGTTCGTCCGATCTGACGGATGCTCTCGGCCACGGCACAAAGCTGGACGACATACTCGCGGCACTTGTCCCGGAGGCGGAACGGATTACGGTCAAGTGCTTTGAGGATTGCCTGAACGCGGACGGAGAGACCCTTGCAAAGGCTCTGAGAGCGGCTGTGAGCGACTGGGACGCGGACATAGTGGTGATGAGCTTCGCCGCGCCCATAGAGGATAAAGCGCTGCATGAGGCCGTTCAGGAGGCGGCTGAGAAGGGCGTTTTGCTGTTTGCCTCGGCAGGCAATCTCAGCCTGGAAACAGGACTGGGCTGCGCGGTCTATCCGGCGGCGTGGGACGAGGTGATTGGAATTGCCGGCGTTGATGTGAGCGAGGCGGGAGAGGTTACGTCCAGCCTGTGGTATCTGCGCGGCACGGCGGTGTCATTCTGCGCCGACGCCGACGGCGGCGATGAAAAGGGCGCATCCTTTGCCGTTCCCCGCGCGGCGGCGCTCGCAGCCCGGCTGCTGCTGGCGGGCGTTATGCCCGCGGACGTCGTGCCGCAGCTTCAATTGCTGGCGCAGGACATGGGTACTTCGGGTTATGACACGACCTATGGCTGGGGATATCTGGAAGTTCTCCCTGAAAATGGGTAGAAAGCTTGAAGTGAGCGGCTCTGCTTCGGATTGGCAACGGAGCAGAGCCGTTCTTTTATCAGGCGTTTTGCGTTTGAACACAGGATTAACAGGAAAAAGAAGCGGCGGACAGACTGATTTTATATGCCGCAAAGCAGCGAAAAATCAGCGTTTTACCATCACTTAACACCGCAAAAAATGCAAGAAAATAGCGCATATAATAGGAAGTGGAATAAAAACGCGTCTGTGAAAAAAGGTATTGACAAAAGCGAGGGAAGTGGGTATAATAGTCAATGTTGTCGCGAGGGGCGCGAGCGAGAGCGAGC
>CAKUAV010000053.1 GCA_934636425.1 uncultured Clostridia bacterium | reverse complement strand
GCCGTACACGCCGCCGGGCACGATTAAAAGCTCGAGAGAGCTCCGATCCTCTCGAACTCTCCAGGGGTTTTTCGACAGTCTGCGCCGCCGTTCTTTCTGACGGCGGCTGTCTTTTTTGACAAAATGCGCCCGCGCCGCATGAAAATCGCCTTTTTGCGGAAAAATTTGAAAAAACGCGCAACAAAGGGGCGCGCCGATGCGTCTTAATACTGCTTGAATACAAAGGCTTGAGGCGTGCCCTTTGCGCGCTTCATGATTTCTTATTTATATGTGAGGTGACGGCGGTGCAGAACACGCGCGACGAACAGGAACTGATCCGTCTGGCCGGGCGCGGCGATTCGGTCGCCTTTGAAACGCTGATGAGCGCTCAGGAAAACCGCATGTACGCCGTCGCGCTGCGCATGTGCGGCAATCGCGAGGACGCTCAGGACTGTACGCAGGAGGCCATGATCCGCATATTCCGATCGATCTCCGGCTTTAAGGGACAATCCTCCTTTTCAACATGGGTCTACCGCATCACAATGAACAGCTGTCTGGACGAGCTGCGCCGCCGCAAAACGCGCGCCGCCACCTCGCTGGACGCCATGCTGGACAACGGCTATTCCCCCAGCGACGAAGCCGACACGCCCGAGCAGCATTCGCTCGAGAGCGAGCAGCGCCGTCTGCTCGAGCGGGCCATCGCCGAGCTGCCCGAGGATATGCGCTCGGCCATCGTGCTGCGCGACATTGAAGGCTGCAGCTACGAAGAAATCGCCCAGGCGCTGGACGCCAACGTGGGCACGATCAAATCCCGCATCAGTCGCGGCCGCGAAAGATTGCGCGCCGTTTTGTCCCGTCAGCCGGAACTTTTTGGCCGACGTCCGGTCTAAGGGAATAGCAGGAGGAAATGAAACATGACTATGAATTGTGAACGGTTCAAATCGATGCTCGACCGCTACGTCGATTCCGAACTGTCTGAAGAAGAAAGAGGCGCCATGGAGGAGCATGCGCTGTCCTGCGACGAATGCGCCGAAACGCTGAATCAGGCGCTGACGACGGCCATGATGTGCGCGGAGCTCAACGAAGGGCTCACAGTGCCCCTCGAGTGTCAGGCCGCATGGCGGCGCGCCGTCCGCGAGGAAGCGTCCAAGGCCAAAAAGACGCCCGGATGGCTGATCTGGCGGCGCACGCTGAGCGTCGCGGCCGCGGCCGTCGCGCTGTTCTTCGCCATCGGCGGAGCGCTGAACCCGAACGGTCTCTCGCCGAGCGCTTCCTTGAGCCTCGCCGGCCGATACAGCAATTCGGCCGACTATGACGGCGATTATTCGCCGGGCGCCGAGGGCGGCGCGCGCCCGGAAGACGCCCATCCCGCCGCTTTCCTGCTGGAGAGCGACGGCGCGCTGGAGACAGGCAAGTCGGTCGGCACGAGCGGCGAGAGCAGGCAAAGCAGCGACGTTGTGGTGCTGCGCTCGGCGCGCCGCCAGATCGCGACAAAGTCCTTCGACAGCGACATTCTGTGGCTGGAGGATCTGCTGCGCGAATACAGCGCCTACTTTGAGGATCGCACCGTCACCGGCCAGGCCGAGGAAAATGACCGCGTGCTGAGCGCGAGCATACGCGTGCCCAGCGCCTCGCTGGACGACTTTTTGACCGCGCTGGACGACATGGGCACGGTGACGCTGCGCGAGGAGAGCGCCGAGGACATCACCGCCAACTATACCGACGTATCCACCCGCCTTTCCGTGCTGCGCAGCCAGCTCGATCAGCTCAACGCCATGAACGAAAGGGCCGAGAGCGTGGACGATCTCATCGCCATTCACGAGCGCGCCACCGAGCTTATGGAGCAGATCGAGAGCTATGAAAGCACGCTGCGCAGCTGGTCGAGCCGCGCGAACTATTCGACGGTTTCGCTGACGGTCGAGGAAGACGTTGCCGACGGCGAGAGCGCAACCGCGTCGCTGGGCGAGCGCATGAAGGAAGCCTTCAGCGACTCCGTGAAATGGCTCAGGACATTCGGACAGAACGCCGCGATTTTCCTGGCCGCGCTCACGCCGCGTCTGGCGGTGTGGGGGCCGGTCGCCGCAATCGTGATCGTGGTCATCTGCCTGATATTCCGCCGGAAGAAGAAATAACGGTTCTGAAAATCCCGAGGGACTGGACGAACGTCCCCCGGGATTTTTTTGCGCGCTTTTTCGCATCGCCCGCGTCGGCTGCCTTCCCGGCGCGAACGACAGCGCCCGAAGCGAAGCGCAAAAACATCGAAACGCGCCCCCAGAGCCGCCCCTCATGCTGTCGAAAAAAACCTCGGAGAGCTCGAAAGGGGCGAACCCTCTCAAATTTTCAAGAGTACCCTGTAGCGTGTGCGATGGGCGCGGGACGACTTTTTGCGGTGAAAAATCCCATTTTCCAGAGCAAAACCGGAGAGGCGGCATGCGGAGAGCTTTCCCGTCCATCAGCCTGTTAAGACCTTTTTGACAAGCCGAGAGCCACAGCCCTTTCGAGCGCTCAATCGTCCCCGGCGGTTGTGGGGGCGAGAGGTTTTTGCGTCCCAAATTCGAAGAAATCCAGTGCAAACCGGAGAGGACGGCGTTTGCTTGCCCGTTCATCAGCCTGTCAAAGCCCTTTTTACAGGCTGACGCCAAATCCCCGGCAATGCACAGACGTCAGCCATTGCCTGCCGGCAGCGCTTTGAACGGCGCTGGTGCGTCATAGCGCGCACGCCGCCGCGTCAATCGCCGCTTTTTCTTCTGCGCTGATATTCAGCCTCTTCCACCGCCATATGTATTATGGCGCATTTTGTGTTCTGTGCCCACCGTCTATATGGCATGATGCCCGTCAAAGTTGCGCCTTGTGCTTTCCGCGCCGCCATGCTATAATGAAGCTGAAAACGGCTCCGAGCGCGTTTCAATGCGTAAGGCTGCGCATCCCCGGCAGATTTTTCGCGATTTTTCCGGTCAATCCTCCGGATATGGCGAAGGCGGTTTTCGAACGAAGTGGGAAAGCCTCAATGGGCGCGCTTCGCTTCAGAGACGAAAAAACGTCAAGCCGAAAGAGCGCGAAAAGACCGCATTGAAGCTCGAGAAATTCTCGGGACGCGCCTGCACGCCTTGCGATTACGGTTCAATCCGCGAGGACGCGGTTACAGACCCCACCATCATGACGGGAGGACTTTATCGATGATGAACAACGGCACAAACACCCTGTGGTACAGGCAGGGCGCTGTCAGCTGGAACGAGGCGCTGCCGCTGGGCAACGGCCGGCTGGGCGCAATGGTTTTCGGCGGCGCTGAAAATGAAAAGCTCTGTCTGAACGAGGACACGCTCTGGAGCGGCTATCCCATGTTCCACGCCAACCCCGACGCGCCCGAGGCCTACAGGCGCGCCCGCGATCTGGCGCTTCAGGGCAAGTACGCCGAGGCGCAGGCCGAGCTCGAGGATCACTGCACCGGGCTGTGGAGCCAGGTGTATCTGGCGCTGGGCGACATTTCGCTCGCCATGCATCACGCCGCGCCCGTCGAGCGCCATCGCCGCGCGCTGGACATCTCCACCGGCGTTCACACCGTGGAATACGAGTGCGGCGGCGTGCGCTATACGCGCGAGACATTCATCAGCGCGGTCGATCAGGTGCTGGTCATGCGCCTGACGGCCGACCGCGCCGCGTCTTTGAGCTTCGACGTGACGCTCAGCCCCGCGCTGGACGCGTCCCTCTCTCTGGGCGACGACGATCTCAGCTTCTGCGGCAACGCGCCGGTCTATCAGTGGCATTACGGCACGCCTCAGGACCCGCGCGGCATCATGGTCTACGGCGACACCGACGAGACGCGCGGCATGGGCTATTACGCCGATCTACTCGTGCGCAGCGAGGGCGGCCAGACAATGCGCCGCGGCGGCGCCATATCCGTCAAAAACGCCGACGCCTGCACGCTCTACTTTGACGCGCGCACCAGCTTCAACGGCTGGAACAGGCATCCCGTGCTCGAGGGCAAGGCCTACATCGCCCCCTGCCAGCGCGAGCTGGACGAGGCGGCCGCCAAGGGCTACAGCGCGCTCAAGAGGGCGCACATCGCCGATCACAGCGCGCTCTATAACCGCGTCGAGCTGGATCTGGGCGGCGGCGACGAGAAATACCTGCCCACCGACGAGCGGCTCTACCGCCATGAAAACGGCGAGGCCGATCCGGCGCTGTACACGCTCTATTTCAACTTCGGCCGCTATCTGACCATCGCCGCCTCGCGCGAGGGCACAGAGCCGACCAACCTGCAGGGCATCTGGAACGACAGCGTTACGCCGCCGTGGAACTGCAACTACACCATCAACATCAACACCGAGATGAACTACTGGCCGACGCTGATGGTCAATCTGCCCGAATGCCACGAGCCGCTGATCCGCCTCGTGCGCGAGCTCTCCGAGAGCGGCGAGCGCACCGCCCGCGAGTATTACGGCGCGCCCGGCTTCGTCTCCCACCACAACACCGATCTGTGGCGCATGACCACGCCGGTGGGCGCGCATCGCCGCGGCACAGCCGTGTTCGCCAGCTGGCCGATGTCCTCCGGCTGGTTCGTCCGCCACATCTGGGAGCACTACGAGTATATGCAGGACAGGGCGTATCTCAAAGACGTCGCCTATCCGATCATCAAAAAGGCCGCCGAGTTCTATCGCGCGCTGCTGGTGAAGGACGAAAACGGCGATCTGATCATCGCGCCGTCCACGTCGCCCGAAAACTGCTTCCGCCTGAACGGCGAGGCGGTCGCCGTGGCCAAGACCACCGCCATGACGCAGGCCATCGTGCTGGATGTGTTCGATATCTGCAAAAAGGCCTCGGACGCGCTGAGCGAGGACGCGGATTTCGCCGCCGAGATTGCCGCGCTCATACCGCAGCTGCGCCCCTTCGGCGTCGGCAAAGAGGGCGAGCTGCTCGAGTGGAACGAAAACTTTGAGGAAAACGAGCTGCATCACCGCCACATCTCGCATCTCTACGGCCTGCATCCCGGCCGCTCCATCACGCCGGACGACACGCCCGCGCTGGCCGAGGCCTGCAAGACCTCGCTCATTCGCCGCGGCGACGAGAGCACCGGCTGGGCGATGGGCTGGCGCATCTGCCAGTGGGCGCGCCTGCGCGACGGCGACCATGCGCTCAAGCTGCTGGACACCCAGCTGCGCACCGTCGAGGGCCGCAACCCCCAGAGGGAGAGCGGCAACGGCGCGATGAACTATTCGAACGGCGGCGGCACATACCTCAATCTCTTCGACGCGCATCCGCCCTTCCAGATCGACGGCAACTACGGCGCGTGCGCCGGCATCGCCGAGATGCTGCTGCAAACCGATCCCGACGGCGCGCTGCGCATACTGCCCGCCCGTCCCACGAGCTGGAAGAAGGGCTCCGTCAAGGGGCTGCGCGCCCGCGGCGGCCAGATCGTCGACATCGAGTGGAACGGCGATCGCGTCAGTGTGACGAAGCACTGATCCTTCATCCCTAAAGAGCATAAAACGCCCGCCGGAGCGCGACAGTACGCTTCGGCGGGCGCTTTTCATATGAGCGAATCGATCAGAACGTCTCGACCTTTATGAGATTGGTATTGCCGGAGACGCCGCGCGTCATGCCGCCGGTGACGATCATCGTCTCGCCCGGCCTGGGAGAGAGGCTGCGGCGCGCCATCTGCTTGGCGGTGTAGAACAGCACGTCGATCGAGTCGAATCGATCGCACATCATCGGCTGCACGCCCCAGGAGAGCGCCAGCTGCCTGAATGTCTTTGCGTCGGTGGTGATGCCGAACACCGGCACGGAGGGGCGGAAGCGCGAGACCATGCGCACAGTCAGCCCGGAGAGCGAACACACGGCGATGGCGCGGGCGCTTAGGTCGATCGCCATGCCGCACGCGGCGTGGGAAATCGCGTCCACAGTGCTCTGTATGTGGAAATCGGTCGTGCGGAAGCGCGCGGCGTAATCGATGTCGCTCTCGGCCTGCTCGGCGATGCGGGACATTGTCCTGAGCGTCTGCACCGGATATTTGCCGGCGGCCGTCTCGCCGGAGAGCATGACGGCGCTCGAGCCGTCGTAGACCGCGTTGGCCACGTCGCTCGCCTCGGCGCGGGTGGGGCGCGGGTTGTGGATCATCGATTCGAGCATCTCTGTGGCGGTGATCACGCGCTTGCCCAGCAGGCGGCACTTTGTGATCAGCTTTTTCTGGATCGAGGGCAGCCGCTCGAGAGGCACCTCCACGCCCAGATCGCCGCGGGCGACCATGATGCCGGAGCACTCGCGGCAGATGTCGTCGATGTTGTCTATGCCGGCCTGATTTTCGATCTTGGCGATCAATTCTATGTTGCTGCTGTTCATTTCATCCAGCAGCTCCCGGACAGCCAGCAGATCCTCGCGGCGCGATACGAACGAGCAGGCGATGAAATCCACGTCGTTCTCCACGCCGAAGCGGATGTCGGCGCGATCCTGCTCGCTCAGATAGGGCTGTGAGATCACCTTGCCGGGGAAGTTCATGCTCTTGCGGTCGGACAGCTCGCCGCCCTCTGTGACCTCGCACACGGCGTCGGTCTCTGTGAGCGCTTTGACCTCAAAGGCGAGCAGGCCGTTGTTGACCAGTATCGTGTCGCCCACGGCGAGCGACTGCGTGAGATTGTTCAGCGCGACGCTCACGCCGTGCTCGTCGCCGGCAATGTCGCGCGTGGTGAATGTAAACTCGTCGCCGCTCTTGAGCGTCACGCGGCCTTTTTCGAATGTCTTGATGCGGTATTCGGGCCCGCGGGTGTCCAGCATGATGGCCACGGGCAGATTGAGCCTTTCGCGCACGCGGCGGATGCGGCGGATGCGCTCGAGATGCTCCTCGTGCGTGCCGTGAGAAAAGTTCAGTCTGGCGACATTCATGCCCGCGCGGCAGAGCGCCTCGAGCGTGGCCTCGTCCTCGCTGGCCGGGCCGATTGTGCAGATGATTTTGGTATTGCGCATGAAAATCCCTCCGGGAAAAAGAGTCAATCAGGAGAGAGTATTTGACGTCGGAGGCAGAAAAAGCGGCTCCACAGCTGATGTGTGAAGCCGCATGAAAACCGAACGATGAAACGCGTCCGGCGAAACATCGCCCCACGCGTCATCCGGCCAACCTCAATAAATAGAAGCGCGCAGCGCCCCTATGACAGACTCCACCACTTATCTCCGGTTGCGTGGACCATTATAGCACGCGCAGCGCCCGCCCTGCAACGCACGAGAGGTTAATTCTGAAATGCGCCGCGCTCCCGACGCTAAAAAAGAGTAAAGATTGAGCGCGGCGGCTTGCAATCGCCCCCATTATTGAATATAATATGGACACGGCGCTGAAAGAAACGCCACACAATTCAACAGTCTTCTCTTATAAAAGGGAGTAGCTTGCGGGGTTTTCCCGCGTTCCCGGCGTCAATACGGCTTTATCGCCCGCTCGGAACTTAATTGGCGAGACTTTTATCGAAACGCAGATATGCTTTCGATAAAAGTCTCGTTTTTATATATAGACAGACCACCAACATCTCTGAAGGAGGCCTTTCCATGCTGGAACTGTTCTCGAACATACTCAACATCACCTGGCAGCAGGCGGTCATGTGGGTGATCGGCGGCGTGCTGATCTATCTGGCCGTCCGCAAGGACATGGAGCCGACGCTGCTGCTGCCCATGGGCTTCGGCGCGATTCTGGTCAATCTGCCGCTGTCCGGCGCGGTCACTCAGGGCGCGGAAATCGGCGTGATCGACGTGCTCTTCGGCGCGGGCATCGCCAACGAGCTGTTCCCGCTGCTTCTGTTCGTCGGCATCGGCGCGATGATCGATTTCGGGCCTCTCTTGTCCAATCCGAAGCTGATGATATTCGGCGCGGCGGCGCAGTTCGGCATATTCTTCACGCTGAGTCTGGCGGCTTTTCTGGGCTTTGACCTGAAGGACGCGGCCTCCATCGCCATCATCGGCGCGGCGGACGGCCCCACATCGATATTCGTGGCCAACTTCTTCAATTCGAAGTATATCGGCGCGATCATGGTGGCCGCCTATTCCTACATGGCGCTCGTGCCCATCATACAGCCGCCGGTCATTCGCCTGCTGACCACGAAGAACGAGCGGCTCATCCGCATGGACTATCACCAGAAAACCGTCTCAAAGCGCACTAAGATACTCTTCCCCATCGTCATCACAATGATCACCGGCATTGTCTCGCCGCAGAGCGTCGCGCTGATCGGCTTTCTGATGTTCGGCAACCTGATCCGCGAGTGCGGCGTGCTGGATTCGCTCTCCGAAACCGCGCAGAAGGTGCTGCCCAATCTGGTGACGCTGTTCCTCGGCCTCACAATCGCCACCAAGATGCAGGCCGAGTACTTCCTGACCGCCCAGACGCTGATGATCATCGGCCTGGGGCTGATCGCCTTCATATTCGACACGGCGGGCGGCGTGCTTGTGGCCAAGTTCATCAATCTGTTCCTGCCCGAGGGCAAAAAGATCAATCCCATGATCGGCGCGGCCGGCATATCCGCCTTCCCGATGTCCGCGCGCGTCGTCCACAAGATGGGTCTCAAGGAGGATCCTCAGAACTTCCTGCTCATGCACTCCGTGGGCGTCAACGTTTCCGGTCAGATCGCCTCGGTCATCGCCGGCGGCCTGATCCTCAATATGCTGGGATGAGGTGATCGCTTATGTTCAACGTCAAGGCTCTTCTCGACACGCTGCCCTATATGCTCAAGGGCATGGCCGGCATATTCATCGTGACCGGCGTCATAATACTCTGCGTCTATCTGCTGGGCAAGGTTCCCGGCGGGAAGGAAAGCTGATTTTTTTCAAAGCGCTGCGGGGCGGTCGATTCAGTTCGGCCGCCCCGCTTTTTCGCCTTTACAGCGCTCAGAAAGCCTGCTATAATGGCGGTGAAAATTATACTATGAAGGGAAGTTTTTATATGGCCATGATCGATCGGCTACGCCCCGCAAAGGCGGGCAGCGGCTTTTCCATGGACGGCTGGTTCGTCTGGTGCGGCTCCGTGCTGCGCGAAAACGGCCGCTTTTATCTCTTCGCATCGCGCTGGCCGGAGGAAACCGGCTTTCCCTCGGGCTACATGACCCATTCCGAAATCGTGCTGGCCGAGACCGACTCGCTGGACAGGCCCTTTCATTATGTCAGAACAATCCTGCCCGGCCGCGGCGGCAATCACTGGGACGGCGCGATGACCCACAACCCGTTCATCATGAAGATAAACGGCGAATACGTGCTGTTCTACATCGGCACGAGCGACGGCAGCGCGAAAAACCGCGCCATAGGCTACGCCCGCGCCCAGAGGATCGACGGCGAATGGACGCGCAGCGAACAGCCGCTCGATCTGCCGCCCGACGCGAACAATCCCGCGCTGATCGTGCGCTCTGACGGAAGCGTGCTGCTCTATTTCCGCGACGGCGCGCTGCGCGTGTCCGTGGCCGGGGCGGCGCGCTTCGACGGCCCCTATACCGTGCTGGCCGAGAACATCTTCCCGCGGGGCCGCATAGAGGATATGTTCGTATACAGAACGCCGGAAGGTTATGAAATGATCGCCGAGGACGACGGCGGCGCGTACACCGGCCTCAAAAAGGGCGGCGTGCTGTTCCGCTCGCCGGACGGCATTCACTGGGACGACCAGCATCCCGAAATGGCCTATAACTTTGACGTGACATACGAGGACGGCGCGTCCATAACGCTCCAGCGCCGCGAGCGACCCGTGCTGCTGGGAGGCAGCGGACAGAGCCATCTCTTCACCACGGCGAAGATCGGCGGCGCGGATAAGCTGACCGGCGGCCGGACATGGAACATGGTGCAGCCGCTGGCCGAGGAATAAAGCGCGTCAGCGCCGCACATCGCCCGGCTTCATGCCGAAATGCGCCTGAAAGCAGCGGCTGAAATGCGCCTTGTCGTAAAAGCCCAGCGCGAATGCCGCCTGCTCGACGCTGCACAGCCCGCTCTCGAGCAGCTCGCGGCTCTTTTCCAGACGCAGCCGGCGATGATACGCGGCGGGCGGCTCGCCGGTCAGCGCGCGGAATCGGCGCGCAAACGTGCTCAGGCTCATGTGGCACAGCGCCGCCAGCTCGTCCGCGGCGGCGGGCGACTGCAAATGCGTCTCCATGTGGCGTATGGCCGGATAGAGCTCCGTGCCTTCCCCGGCGGGCTGGCGGCAGAGATCCTCTAAAAGGCGTATGAGCAGCTCCTTGAGCCGCAGCGACGAGCCGCGCTGCATCGACGCGCCCAGCAGCTTGTCCATCAGCTGGTGAACGCGGCCGTCCTCGTCATGCATGAGCGCCTGCACGCGCTCCTCCAGCCGGCAGGGCGCGCCCGTTTCATCGCGCAGCATGAATTGCAGGCAGTAGCCGTCCGTGCCGCCCGCGCTGGTGACCGTGCTTGTGTAGCGGCTGCCCGCGGGCATCAGCATGAGATCGCCCGGCCCCACGTCGAAGGGCGCGCAGCCCTCCTGAGAATAGGCGCGCGCGCCGGACACGGTGTAGAACAGCATATTGTCCGGCCGGCCGTCGCCGCGATAGAGCGTGCGGCTGCCCTCGCCCCAGTGAAGCGACAGCGCGACGATGTTCGTCGGCGAAAGATCCTCATAGCCCAGCCGGCTGAGCGCGACGGTTTTCATGACGCTCCCTCCCGTTTGACCGAAATTTACAACAACATTGAATCCCGCGTACATTATAGCACGCGCGCGGGCGGCGTACAATAGAGCCGGAAAATTCAATCGGGAGGGAAAATGATGATCCGCGTTACAGTCTGGAACGAAAACGTCCATGATCAGGAGGCCGCGATCAGGGCGATCTATCCCGGCGGCCTGCACGGCGCGATTGCGGACGCGCTGCGCGAGGATGACGAAAAGCGCTTCAGCGTGCGCACCGCCACGCTCGATCAGCCCGAGCAGGGTCTGCCGGACGATATTCTAAACGACACCGACGTGCTGTTCTGGTGGGGACACGTTCGGCACAACGACGTATCGGACGCGCTGATCGAGCGCATCGCCTGCCGCGTGCGGGACGGCATGGGGCTGATCGTGCTGCACTCCGGACACTATTCGAAGCTGTTCCGCCGCCTGATGGGCACGGAATGCCGCTCGAAATGGTGGGAAAACGGCGATCACGAGCGCATATTCACCGTCATGCCCGGCCATCCCATCGCCGCGGGGCTGCCCGAGTTCTTCGAGCTGCCCATCGAGGAGACCTACTGCGAGCATTTCAACATACCCACGCCCGACGAGCTGGTGTTCATCAGCTGGTTCTCCGGCGGCGCTGTGCTGCGCAGCGGCTGCTGCTATCATTACGGCGCGGGCAAAATATTCTACTTCCAGCCCGGCCACGAGGCCTATCCCACCTATCAGGACAAGAACATCCGCCATGTGCTGCGCAACGCCGCGGCCTGGGCGGCTCCCTCGGGCGGCGCGCCGGTCTACGGTCAGTTCACGCCCATGGAGACGAAATAAGGAGGGTCATCGCTATGCACAATCCCATTCAGATCGGTATCATCGGCGTGGGCGGCATCGGCGTCGGCGCGCATATGGGCGGCTATCAGAACGCTCAGGGCGCGAATGTCGTCGCGATCTGCGACGTGAATCCCGCGCGCCTGAAGGAAGTCGGCGACAAATTCGGCATTGCGGAGAATATGCGCTTTACGGACTATCGCGATCTGCTCGCCTGCGGCGAGGTGGACGCGGTGGACGTCTGCACCCCCAACGACAGCCACTGCGCCATCGGCCTGGCCGCGGTGGAGGCCGGCAAGCCCTTCAACATCGAAAAGCCGCTGGGCATATCGATCGAGGAGACCGAGGCGCTGCTCAAGGCCGCCGACGAGAAGCATATCAAATCGCAGATCTGCTTTTCCTATCGCTTCTTCCCCGCCGTGCGCTATGCCAAAAAGCTGATCGACGAGGGCAAGATCGGCCGCATACACAGCATTTACGCCAGCTATCTCAAGGACAGCGCCTACTGGGAAGGTCGTCGCCTTGACTGGCGCTTTGACGAGAAAATCGCGCGCTACGGCGTGAGCGGCGATCTGGCCGTACACATTCTCGACACGGTGCGCTTCCTCGCCGGCGATTACGACGGACTGATCGCCCAGATGGACGTCATCGTCAAGGAGCGCAAGAAGCTGGACAGCGAGGAGATCGCGCCGGTCACCACCGACGACGTGTGCAATTTCTTCGCCCGAATGAAGAGCGGCGCGTCGGCCACGTTCGGCGTGTCCCGCGCGGCCAGCGGCAACAAGAACCGCGTCCGCGCCGAGATCTACGGCGAAAAGGGCGGCTTCCGCTTCGATCTGACCGATCCCAAACACATGGAGATCGCCATGGGCGGCCATGCCGAGATGGAGGAGATCGAAATCCCCGACGAATACCGCTATCCTCAGCAGCAGTCCTTCATCGATCTGCTCAATGGAAAAGACGATCCGTGGCGACCGCAGCTCAGGGACGGCGTGAAGCTCCAGTACGTCCTCGAGGCGCTTATGGAATCCGCCGGGAAGGATCAGTGGGTGAATATCAGAGGATGACAAAGAGCGCATCCCGCCCGATTCGCATTGAACCGGCGGGATGCGCCCGTTTATTTTAATTTTTTAGGGCGACACCGCACAAACGAGGTGGTCGGCCGGCGAATGGATTTTTCGTCAGATGCAAATGCAGATTTCGAAGGTTTACTGGAGGTAAATCGAGAAATTTGCATGCCGCAGATGGCGGGAAAGACATCGCCTGATGCGCCGCCGAGTTGTGCGGTATCGCCTTAGCTTTCCTTTAACCGCTCGAAGCCCGGCCGCTCCAAACGAAGCGACCGGGTATTTTGATTTGTGGGGCTTTGGGGGATTATTCCGCGGCCTTGTCGGCGCTCTCCTCAACGGTGAAGGCGGGGATCACGCCGCCGGCGTAGGCTTCATTGTTCAGCATGAAGTCATACACCTTCTGGCTGCACAGGCAGGTGCGCAGAGCCTCGACCCAGTCCGCGTCCACGTCCTCCTGACGGACGACGACGTAGTTGGTGTAGGTCTTGCCGGCCTCGGAATCGGCGGCCTCGAGGAATATGGCGTCCTTGGCGGGGCTCAAGCCGGCGTCCAGGGCGAAGTTGCCGTTGATGACGGCGATATCGACGTCCTCAAGCATTGTGGGCAGCAGGTTGGCGTCCACTTCCTTGATGTCGAGGTTCTTGGGGTTCTCGACGATGTCCAGCACGGTCAGAGAGGAATCGACGGTCGCGTCCTCGGGCAGCTTGATCAGGCCGGCCTCCTGCAGGAGCAGCAGCGCGCGGGTTTCGTTGGAGGGGTCGTTGGTCACGGCCACAACCGCGCCGTCGGCCAGCTCTTCCAGAGTCTTGGTCTTGCCGGCGTAGATGCCGTAGGGCTCATAGTGAACGCCGATCACCGGAACGAGCTTCTCGTCGTCGGACACGGTGGCGTTGTAGGCGTTCAGATAGGGCAGATGCTGGAAGTAGTTGGCGTCCAGCTGCTTGTCGGCCAGAGCCGGGTTGGGCAGCGGATACTCGGTAAAGGTGATGATCTCAAGCTCATAGCCCAGAGCGGCCATGTCGTCCTGAATCAGCTCAAGCACCTCCTGATGCGGGGAGGGCGTGGCGCCGATCACAATGGTCTTTTTCTCCTCGGCCAGAGCGCAGCTGGCGACGGACAGCACGAGCAGAGCGGCGAGCAGCAGGGAAACGAGTTTCTTCATGGGGACAACCTCCTTCAATAAAATAAGGAATATATGATAAGCGGCGAAAGCTTCATGGCGAATGAAACGTAGGCCCTCGCGCGCAACGAAAACGCATTAAGGATTTCAGCGATGGCGGTGATCCAGCGCCTTTGTGAGGATGTTGCCGATCAGCTGGAACACCTGCACCAGCACGACCAGCGCGATGGAGGCGGCGTACATCACGCCGTATTCGCGGCGGTTGAGGCCGTATGTGATGGCGATCTTGCCCAGACCGTCGCCGCCGGCCGCGCCCGCCATGGCCGTGTAGGCCAGTATGGTGGTCACGCAGATGGCCGCGCCGCTGATCAGCGAGGGCAGCGCCTCGGGGAGAAGCACCTTGCGGATGATCTGCATCGTGGTGCTGCCCATGGACTGCGCCGCCTCGATCAGGCCGGCGTCCACCTCGTTGAGCGAGGATTCGACCATGCGCGCCACGAACGGGAACGCGCTGACAAACAGCGGGAATATGATCGAGCGCGTGCCGACCGACGTGCCCATGACAACGCGCGTGACGGGAAAGAGCATGACCAGCAGTATGATGAACGGCACGGAGCGCAGGAAGTTGATCACGATGTCCAGCACCTTGTTGAACGTCGGCAGCGGCCGTATGCCGCCCTTTCGGGTGATGACCAACAGAACGCCCAGCGGCAGGCCCACCAGATAGGCCAGTATCGTGGCCGGAATGGTCATGTACAGCGTGTCGACAAAGCCCTGCTGGACGAGCGCCCAGACTTTTTCAGCCGTCATTACAGATGCACCTCCTCAGCCGTCAGTCCCATATTCCGCAGCGTGGAAATCAGCCGGCTGCGGTCCTCATAGGAGGCGGGCATTTCCAGCATCATCTGGCCGTAGCGCTTGCCGGAAATCTGCTTGACGTCGGCGGAGAGTATGTTGACCGCCATGCCGGTTTTGAGAATAAAGTTGGACAGTATCGGCTCGTTGACCGATTCGCCGTCGAACACCAGCCGAACCGCCTCTTTGTATTCGGGGCTTTCCTCTTCCTCGTCCACAATGCCGAACAGGCGGCGGCCGGCGGCGCTGCGCGTGTGGGTGAACACCTCGTCCACGTCGCCCTCCTCGACGATCTTGCCGCCGTCTATGATGGTCACGCGGTTGCAGATCTGGCGAATGACCGCCATTTCGTGCGTTATGACCACCACGGTGATGCCCAGCCGGCGGTTGATGTCCTGAAGCAGCGAGAGGATCGACTGCGTGGTCATCGGGTCGAGCGCGCTGGTGGCCTCGTCGCACAGAAGCACCTCGGGATCGGAGGCCAGCGCCCGGGCAATGGCCACGCGCTGCTTCTGGCCGCCGGACAGCTGCGCCGGATAGGCGCTCGCCTTGTGGGACAGCCCGACGATCTCCAGCAGCTCCTCGACGCGCTTGTTGGCCTTGGCCTTGGGCACGCCGGCGATCTCCAGCGGATAGCGGACATTGCGCGCGACGTTCTTCTGCATCAGCAGGTTGAACTGCTGAAAGATCATGCTCACGCGCTTGCGAACGGCGCGCAGGTTCTTGTCGTTCATCGCCAGAATGTCCTGTCCGTCGATGAGTATGCGTCCCTCCGTCGGGGTGTCCAGGCGGTTGATGCAGCGTATCAGCGTGGACTTGCCCGCGCCGCTCATGCCGATGATGCCGTGAATATCGCCCTTGCGTATGGTCAGACTCACGTCGTCCAGCGCCGCGACGGCGGAAGCGCCGCTTCCATATATTTTCTTGAGGTGTTCTATGCAGATCATGGGATTGTCCGGCATAGCTTTCACTTCCTTAATCGTATTGAAGAGCCCGTTCTTCTGATTGCCGAGTATTATACCATGCTGGTATGTTATACATACGAACAGCGCGGTTATTTTTGCGCTAATTCAGCATATACCGCATTTTGACAAAAAAACAGGCGGAAAGCATATCCGCTTCCCGCCTGAATGACATTTTGACTGGTTCGCCAAAAAACGGTGTCATCCCGGAATGTGGGAAACGGACACGCGGCGCATGCACATCAGGCTATTCATCTGAGCGAACATGGACTTCTTCATGACCCTTTCCCCTTTCCTTGAAGTTATACGCATTATACAGCGCCAGGGCTCCGTTGTCAAGCCCTTTTTGCGAACTTTTTGGCCGATAACCGCAACTTAATGTTCGGGTTTGTCGCCGTCAGCTCTCGATCTCCACGCCGAATACGGTCTTGAAGCCCTCCCGGCGCAGCGGCCAGAGATACTCGTTCGCGCGGGTGGGATGCACGCGGTTGGTCAGCAGCACCACATAGTCGCCCGAAACGGTGTCGATCCACAGGCTGGTGCCGGTAAAGCCGGTGTGGCCGATGATGTTGCCCTCCGGCCGCTGATGATAGGCGATCCACGCCAGACAGCGATTTTCGCCCAGAAACGCGGTCTGATTGGTATAGGCCTTCTTCAGCCATTCGGGATCGAACATCGCATGGCAGGAATCCGGGATGATCGCGGCGCAGAAGCGGCCCAGATCCTCCGCCGTGGAGAACACGCCGGCGTGTCCGGCCACGCCGCCCAGCATCTCGCAGGTCTCGTCATGGACGCGGCCGCGGCGGGGCTTGTCTGTGCCCGGGCGGATCTCGGTGGCGGCGAAGTGCGCGTCCTGCGGGGGCAGATAGCCGGTCGAGGGCATGCCCAGCTCGTCGAAAATCTCGCGCGCGACCTGATCCTGAGGCTTTCCGTAGGCCTCGGCGATGATCTCGCCCAGGAAAATGAACGACAGATCGCTGTAGAGCACCTGACCGTTCCGCGGCTTGACGGGCTGAAGCGACAGCAGGCCGTCTATGCGCTCCTGCCGCGTCTCGCCGAAAATGTCCGGCCACATATCGGGAATAAAGCCCGCCGTGTGGGTGAGCAGATTCCACAGCGTCACCTCGCGCAGCGCCGGATGCATCGGCCTGTGCAGCATATCGGGCAGCTTCGTGTCCAGCGTGAGCCTGCCGGATTGCAGCAGCAGCATGATCGCCGGCCATGTGCCGGTCAGCTTGGTCAGCGAGGCGATGTCAAAGCGCGTGTCCGGGCGCATTCTGTCGCGCTCGGGGATGATCTGCGCCCAGCCGTATGTCTCGTGCAGCATGGTCTCGCCGCGCCGCCCCGCCAGCAGCACCGCGCCGGGGATCTTCTCCTCCTCGACGGCCTGCCGGACGTTTGCGGCGAACTGTTCCACATTTTTAAGCTCCATGTCCGTCCTCCTCGTTAAGAATCAGGCGCCCCCTCTGCGGAGACGCCCATATTTTTTTGATCAGAATCGGCCGCCCATCTTCTTGAGCGTGTTCAGGCTGTATTCGACGCAGGCCATGGAATCGGTCTCGGGCGCGTTGTCCTGCTCGATGAACACATACTCCACGCCGCATTCGTCGCAGGCGGGGATGATCGCGCCGAAGTTCAGATTGCCCTTGCCGATGGGCGCGATGACATTGGCGTTGTCGGCGCTGCCGTTCATGTCCTTGATGTGAGAGGTCACCATGCGCCCCTTCATTTTGCGCAGCATATCGATGGGGTTCGCGCCGCCGCGCTGCACCCAGAACAGATCCAGCTCGAAGAAGAGGTTCTCGTCGCTGTTTTCGGCCAGCATTTCAAAGATGGTCTTGCCGGTCTCCTCCAGGCGCTCGAAC
>CAKUAV010000052.1 GCA_934636425.1 uncultured Clostridia bacterium | reverse complement strand
TGGATTTTTCGTCAGATGCAAATGCAGATTTCGAAGGTTTACTGGAGGTAAATCGAGAAATTTGCATGCCGCAGATGACGGGAAAGACGTCGCCTGATGCGCCGCCGAGTTGTGCAGTATCGCCTTATATATTATCACGCGCGCAGACCGCATACAAGCCAATTCCTGTAAAAGCAGCCGCGCATACCGCCGCGCCGAAGGGCATATATATTTCACAGCGGCGCGCTTTCCCAGCCGCTCGCGCCGGCATTTCACCGCGCTTTATATCAAAATCCACAGGAGGAATGACCATGACGGCATCCGATCTGACGCTCGAGGGCGGCGGCGCGGCGCTCCTGCTGCTCCCCGGCGCGCTCGAACCGCCCGAAACACTGCTCCCCCTCGCGCGCGCGCTGCATGGCGGCGGCCTGTCCGTGGCCGTGCCCGCGCTCTGTCTGGGCGGCGAAAGCTGGCGCGCATCCGTCGCCTCGGCGCGCTCCGCGTTCGTCCATCTGCGCGCGCGTCACGTCTGCGTGTCGATATGCGCTCTGGGCGAGGGCGCATGGACGGCGCTCATGCTGGCCGAGGAATACGCGCCCGATCAGCTCATCATGGCCGCCCGCCAGACGCCGCCGCTTCCGATGCGCGCCCGCTGGGAAATCATGCGGCTTCGCCGGCGCGCTGTGGCCGATCTGTTCGCGCTGAGCGCGCCCGCGCACATACTGCTGCTCTCGCCCGAGCGAAGCGCTCAGCGTCAGGCGCGGAAGCTGGCGCGGCTCTTGAACTGCGCCGACACGCGCTGCGCGCCGCCTCAGGCGCTCTGCGACGTCATTGTGCGCATGGCGACCGGTCAAGCGGCAGCCGATCCCGCCGCCATTTCGCCGCGAATTATTCAGAAAGTGTTTTGAAATGCGCATATGCATATTCTGCCGCGGCGTTTATTCAAAAACAGCCGAATTTGAAGGCATGTCGGCGCATAATCGGCGCTTTTATGCGCGGGCAATGCGTTTTTCAGAGATTTTCAAGAGCGCTTTTCACGTTTGTGAAAAAATAGGGCTTGTCAGGCGGCGGTATTGCGTGTATAATGATATAAGTGCAATGTGCAACTAAGCCTGAAAGGACGATTTGTCAATGAAAACACGCGCGTGGAAACTCCTGACCCTTGTGCTGGCTCTGGCGCTGGTTCTGACCGGCTGCAACCTGATCGAGGTTGATCCCGAGAAGGACAACGCCGAGGTTGTCGCCACAGTCAACGGCGATAAGATCACCAAGGGCGACGTCAAGGATACATACGATTACTACCTGAGCTATTACAGCTATCTCTATCAGTACTATTACGGCAACAGCGACATCAGCTCCATGAAGGACAAAATCAAGGACAGCGTGCTGGAGTCGTTCATCGAGACCAGGCTCGTGGCGCAGAAGGCCGCCGAGCTGGGTCTGGATCAGCTGACCGACGAGGATCTTGCCAAGATCGCCGAAAACGCGCAGGCCACGCTGGACGAGTATATCGAGGAGCACAAGGACGACGTGGACACCGAGGGCATGCCCGATGAAGAGGCCCGCGAGGCCGTCATCAAGCACCTCGAGGAGGAAGGCCTGACGATGGACGTTGTCACCGAGAGCGAAAAGACGCGCTACATCGCCGACCGCGTGCGCGAGAGCGTCATCGCCGACGTGACCGTTGAGGACAGCGAGATCGAGGAAGCCTACAACACCAAGGTGTCCGAGAACGAAACCGCCTTCGCCTCCAGCGGCTATCTCTTCGAGATGTACCACGCCAACGGCACGACCGTCTACTGGAATCCCGAGGGCTACCGCACCGTCAAGCACATACTGCTGATGGCCAGCGACGACCAGAAGAAGGAACTGTCCGATCTCACCAGCGAGCTCAAGACCGTGACCGACGATCTGGCCAAGCTGGAAGCGCCCGCCGAGGACGCCGAGGCCACCCCCGAAGCCACCGCCACGCCCGATCCCGAAGCGACGGCCGAGCCCGCGCTGACCAAGGAAGAGCTGGAAGCCAAGAAGGCCGATCTGGAAAAGCAGATCGCGGACAAGAAGCAGGAGATCCTCGATTCCCTGCAGGACAAGATCGACGAAGTCAACGCGGCGCTTGAGAGCGGCAAGTCGTTCGACGATGTCATGGCCGAGTTCGGCGAGGATCCCGGCATGAAGAGCGAGCCGAGCATGACCACCGGCTACTATGTCAGCGCCAATTCCACCTACTGGGAGGACGTCTTCACGCAGACCGCCATGTCGCTCAAGAATGTCGGCGACGTGAGCGAGCCGGTCGTCGGCAGCAACGGCGTGCACATCATCTGCTACAACAGCGACGTGACCGCCGGCGCTGTGCCGCTGGACGATGTGCGCGACGAGCTGAGCGCCAGCCTGCTCTCCGACAAGCAGGACGAAACCTACAAGGCCGCCTATCAGTCCTGGTATGACGCGGCCAAGATCAAGAAGTTCCCCGGCAAGCTCGACTAAGCCGCAGTGCGGCCTCCGCACCGCTTCGCGCGCCGCAGCCCGGCTCTTTGAGTCTGGACGTTAGCGCAAACCGGTAACATCGATATACCGCACGACCTGTCCGGCCGCAAGTCAGAGCCGGACAGGTCGTGTGTTTTACCCGGCTTCTCAGCGGCGCATTTCCGCCATGGCCGCGGCAGAAGTTGTCGAAGCCCTTCAGGCTCTCTCCGCATCTCACATCATCGTCAGCGCCGTTCCCCTCCCCGTCCGAACGCCGTTCCGTCGCAGCCTGCTGAAGAGCCAACATCGCGGCCAAAGCGCCGCTCAACAGCCTTCAAGAGCAGCACCGCCCGTGCCAATCGCCAATTCATATCATCGTCAGCGCCGTCCGAACGCCGTTCCGTCGCAGCCTGCTGAAGAGCCAGCATCGCGGCCAGATTGCCGCTCAAGAGCCTTCATGAACAGCGCCGTCCGTGCCAATCGCCAATTCATATCATCGTCAGCCCCGTTCCCTCCCCGTCCGAACGCCGTTCCGTCGCAGCCTGCTGAAGAGCCAACATCGCGGCCAAAGCGCCGCTCAACTGCCCTCAAGAACAGCCCCGTCCGTGCCAATCGCCATTCACATCATCGTCAGCCCCGTTCCCCGCCCTTCTTCGAACGCCATTCCTCACAGCCTGCTGAAGAGACAGCATCGCGGCCAAAGCGCCGCTCGTGCCAATCGCCAATAATCCCCCATCGCTTCCTATTTATGTAGCATCCTCCTGCTCATCCCGCCGTTTCGCACTCAGGCTGTTCCGCCCCGTGCCGTCTGCAATGCGGTTTAACCGTCTCAGAGCCGCTTTCCGCGTTGCCTGGCAACCCCCGGTTGCAACCAGCGGTTGCAAATCAAGATTCAACCAGCGGTATGTTGCATTTTCAGATCGTCTCTGCTATGCTTTTTTCACGGAAAGCGCTTTCCAGTCCGCCTTCACCGCCGCCGAAAGGAGTTCAAATATGCTGAATCCGACAATCATCCGCGAGAACATCATCTTCCTGCGCCAGCAGCACAACATCACGCAGCAGGAGCTGGCCGCCCGCGTCAACGTCACGCATCAGGCCGTTTCCAAATGGGAGAACGGCTCGTCCATACCCGATCTGCAAACGCTCATGACGCTCAGCCGTCTGTTCAACGTCACGCTCGACGAGCTGCTCACCGAGGTGCTTTCTCAGCGCCGCGCCGCCCCTCAAGCGGATGCGCCCGCCGACGAACTCACCGCCGAGCAGACCGCCGAACCGATCGCGCCCGTCGAGCTGGTCACGCCCGTCGCACCCGTCGCGCCCGTTGCGCCCGTCAACGCATCCACTGCCGAACAGCCTGCCGCGGAGCAGAGTGCCGCGCCCGCCGATCAGCCCGCCGCCGCGCCCATCGACATAAATGTGCTCGTCAAAATGGCACCGCTCATGGGACGCAGCGAACTGGGCCGCACAGTGTTGAGCACACTTACCGACAAGGCCTCCGCCGATTCCATCGATATAAGCGCGCTTACCCGTCTCGCCCCCTTCCTCGATCGCGCCACGATGAGCCAGCTCGCCGACAAGCTCTGCGCCGATAACATTGATCCGTCGAAGCTCTCCGCCATCGCGCCCTTCTGCGACAGCGCCACACTGGTCAAGCTGCTCGACAAGGCCGACGGCGGCAAGCTCAATCTCTCCCTGATTTCCTGCATCGCCCCCTTCCTCGATCGCGCCGCGATGAGCCAGCTCGCCGACAAGCTCTGCGCCGACAACATTGATCCCTCAAAGCTCTCCGCCATCGCGCCCTTCTGCGACAGCGCCACACTGGTCAAGCTGCTCGACAAGGCCAGCAGCGACAAGCTCAATCTCTCCCTGCTTTCCTCCATCGCCCCCTTCCTCGATCATGCCGCGATCGACAATCTGCTGGAGCGTCTCGATCCCGCGCAGATCGACAAACGGTCGCTCTCCGGCATCGCCCCCTTCGCCAGCCACGACGCGCTGGGACGCTTCGCCGAGAAAGTCTGCGCTGATCACATCGACTTTTCCACGCTCACCGCCCTCGCGCCGTTCATGAGCAAAAGCTCGATCGACAGCCTGCTGAATCGTCTCGATCCCGCGCAAATCAACGGACGCGCTCTCGCCGGACTTGCCCCCTTCGCCAGCCGCGACGCGCTGACAGCCCTCGTCGAAAAGACCTGCGCCGATCATATCGACCTGAACACGCTCACCGCCCTCGCGCCGTTCATCGATCGCGCGGCTGTGGACGCGCTGGCCGACAAGGCCTTCGCCGAGTCGCCGACCATCGACACGGTGGCCGCGCTCGCGCCGTTCCTCTCGCGTGAAAAGCTGGCCGAGCTGACCGCAAAGCTGGGCGATCTCTCGCTGAACGACCTCGTCAAGCTCGCGCCTCACCTCGCGCGCGGCGCGATGTCCTCGCTGCTTCAAAAGCTCGTGCCCGGCCGCTTCCACGTCACAGTCAACAACAACGACGGCGATAACGACGCGCCTTCCGGCATCCGCGACGCGATCGACGGCGGCAACTGGGGCTACATCGAGGATCACATCGCCGACATGACCCCCGCCGAAGCGCGCGACGCGGCGCTGGCCGCCGCCGAGGACGGATACCTCGATTTCATACCGGCGCTCTCGCTCGATCAGCATGCGCTCGATCAGGTCGCACGGCTGGCCATGGAAAACGCCGATATCGACGACATTTTCGAGTTTCTCCCGTGGAAGCAGCTCTCGCCCAACACGCAGAATGCCGCAATCGACGCGGCGCTCTGCGGCGGCAGCGGCGACGAGCTGATCGAGCATCGCAGAGAGCTGACCGCCGAGCAGTTGGCGCGCGTCGCGCTTTCGCTGGCTGAAAACGGCGATTTCGACGAGCTGGCCGGCGTGTTCTTCGATCTGCCGGACGACGCGCGCGCCCGCATACTCGATCTGGCCGTCGACGAGAACGATCTGGACTTCCTGAGCGGCCATTTCGACCGCCTCACCCCCGCCGATCAGGAAAGGCTCGCGCTGCGCATGGCCGAGAACACCGATTTCGACGCGCTTCAGCCGCTCCTGCCGCATCTCAATGGCGAAGCGCTCTCGCGCGTGGTCAATATGGCGCTCGACGCGAACGAGCTGGATTTCGTCGCGCCGTCCGTGCGCCGTCTCGCGCCCGCCGATCAGGAGAAAATCGCCGTCCGCTGGGCGGAAGAAGAAGAGTGGAGCGAGCTGACGCGCCATGTCGATCTGACCGTACTCGGCAGGAGCGCGCTGCGCCGGCTCATCGATCTGGCCGACGAGCAGGAGGAAACCGCCGTCGCCCGCCGCCTGCGCGCGCTGCTCGATCAGAGCGAACCGCAGACTCAGACGGCGCCGCCTATAACCGCCGACGAGCTGCTCTCGCGCGCCCGCACCGGCGATTTCGCCCCGCTTGCCGCCGCGCTGCCCGCGCTCAATGGCGCGCAGTGGGACGAGCTGGTGCGCCTGGCCATCGTCTACGACGCGTTCGACGCGCTCGCGCCGCACGCCGCCGCCATACCGCCGCAGCCCTACGAGACGCTGTGCTACGCGCTGGCGCGCCGCGGCGACATGAAGCGCCTCTCCGTCTTCTTTCCGAACCCGAGCGCCAATCCCGATCTCGCCCAGCGCCTGAACCGCGTCCTCGAAAACAACGACTAATCCCCGCGCCCCCGCCCGCATTTCTCCGCGAGCGGGGGCTTTTTCGCGCTTTTCCCGCGTTCATCGCCGCGCCACAGAGCTTATCCCGTGCCTGTTCCTCCCCGCGCCGCCTGCACCGCCCTCTCCTGTCTCAAAACCTCAGACCAATCACGCCCAACCCCAAGCCATCTGCAAGACCACGCGCACACGCTTTCCTCGCATTCACCGCTCATTTCGCCCCTGGCGCCATCGACCGTCTCAATGCCACACAGCCGCTTCACACGCTTTTTTCCTCACGCGCCGCGTACATCGCTTGTGCCCCAGCTATACCCGCGCTCATCTCAATGCCACTCAGCTCATCACACTGCCAACCTCAAACCCGCCGCGCAGCTGCTTGCATGCGCGTTTCTCGCGTTCATCGCCACGTACTCTATGTTCCTCTCAAGGCCGCTTCCCAGCACGCAGAAAATCCCCATAAAGCCTTCATGACATCCTCGCGCACTCTCCGCAAACGTCGCCGCGCTCCTTCATGCGCACAAAAAAACACCCGCAGACAGCCTCCAGCCATCCGCGGATGTTATACCAAGGTTTTACTTGAGTGCCTTGCGCACGATCAGCCGGTCGCCCAGATCGCGCCAGACCGCAAAGCCCAGCCGCTCATACAGCGCCGCCGGCCCCATGTAATCGGCCTGCTCGCTCACGAACTGCGCGATCGGATAGGCCTCGACCGCGTCATAGCCCTCCGCGCGCGCATCCTCGCACACGCGCTCCAGCAGCGCCGCCGCCACGCCATGCCGCCGCCATTCGGGCGCGACGACGAAACAATATACCGATTTGACGCGCTCCTGCGGCGGATAGAGCGCGCGCAGCGGCTCCAGATACATCCGTCCGGCATGACAGGCGTAGTAATCGCCGCGGTCGCCCGCGCTGCACCAGCCGATCGCGCGGCCGTTCTCATAGGCGATGTAGCCGCGAATATCGCCGCGCATGACGTATTCCTCTGCCAGCGCGCGCCGATTCTCCGCGCTGGAAAAGTCACGGCCGGTCGAGTCGGCGGCGCTCCAGCACACGCAGTAGCACTTGCTCTCGTCGCGATTGTCGTCGTGCGGCGTCTCGTCAAAGAATCGCAGATAGTCGCCGCACAGCGCGGGCGACAGCCGTCTGATCTCCATGAACATCCCTCCTGCCGAAAGTCACA
Source organism: uncultured Clostridia bacterium (assembly GCA_934636425.1). Lineage (GTDB taxonomy): Bacteria > Bacillota > Clostridia > Christensenellales > Aristaeellaceae > Firm-10. Next base: position 10,220 of record CAKUAV010000052.1, on the reverse strand, counting down.
TTACGGAAATTATATTACGATGCACTCGGCAGCCGTTTTCAGCGCCGCGCCTTACTCCGCCGCAAAATCGACGCGCTTCACGCGCACGAGCTTGCCGCCGTTCACGCGCATCTCCTCGTTGGGATGCAGCCGCGCCGTCAGCGTTTCGCCGCCCACAGTCAGCGCCATGTCGACCGCCGTTTCGTTCAAACCGACGATCTTTTCCGGCACGCCGTCCCGCGTCGCATAAACGCGCGCGCCCAGCGTGAACGAAAACACCTCTTTGCCGTCTACATAGGCTGCGGCGCGGCCGTTTTCGCGCTTCACGGCATAGGTTTGGCCGTGAATCGACTGCGTGTACTCGGTTTCGCGCGCGTCGTCCAGCGCACTGAACACAACCTTGCCTTCCTCAAAGCCCACGCCGTAGAGATACGCCATGTACTCGAGCGCCGCCAGGATCGTCGGGCCGTAGCCGTCGCCGCCAGCAGTGGCCTGCGCCGTAAAGGGATTGTACTGCTGTGTGTAGCGATCGGTTTTCGCCAGCATATCTATAAACTTTCTTCCGATCATGCCGGTCTCCGCATGATGGCCATAGCGCATGAGCGCTAAGAGCGAGCGCTGCAAGCTCAGCCCCTCGACCGGCCCCGACCAGCTGTTGTCGGCCACGTCGCCATGCGAATATTCCTTGAACAGCTTCAGGTTTTCGCCTGAGAGGTTGGTGTGCGCGTCGTCCAGATAGAACAGCGGGTCGTTCACCGCGATGTTGGGCAGCGGCATGGCCGTCCAGAATTCGGCGGGATTGAGCAGGTGCCTGCGGATGAAGCGGTCGGCCATCTCCTGCGTAAAAATCCCCTGATACATGCACTTGACGTTCTCAAGGCTGATCGAATCAATCTTCACATTGTCGCCGTCGCGGTCGAACGCAAAGCCGCGCTCGTCGTCCCAGAGATACTCGATGAACCGTGCGCGCACCTGCTCGGCCTTCTCGCGCCACATCTCCGCCTCGCCGTTATCCAGCCACTCAGAAATCTGTGCGAGCGCGCTGCGCTGGGCGTAATTGTAGGCCATGAATTCAGCCGACTCGAACGGCAGCTTGCCCACGCCGCAGGGCGCGGTTTCGCCGTTCCACGCGCCGTTTTCAATCGCGCTGACGCGGTTCACCAGATAGCGCGAGTTGTTGTCGTCGCCGGTGTCCCACATGCACCAGGCCTCGAGACAGCCGTCGCCGTCGCTGTCCCGGCAGCTCCACAGATAGGCGTCAAAATCGCGCAGCGCCGCGTAAAGCCGCTCGAGATAGCCGCGGTCGCGGCCGATATGCCAGGCCATGCGCAGCGCAGGCACGGTGAAAAAGTCGCCTTGCATCCAGTCGAAATGCGCGCTCAGGCCATTCCACGGCGCGTCGTAGCGGATCATGCCGGGCAGGCGGCCGTCGCGGCGCTGGTTTTCCATAAAGACGAGTATGTTGTTGAAGCCCGCGTCCATGTCGCGCTTTATATACATCTCGCCGCCCATGGGCTGCGTCTCGAGCCACACGCCGTGGTATTTCGCGCCCTCCTGAACGACGCGCCGCGCGCCAAAGGCCTGCACATTCTCCTTTTCAAGCGCCTCGCAGCGGTCGAACACGCACTGATATGCCTGATCGTCGCACTTAAACGTCACCTTTGCGGGTGAAATGGCATAATCGCCCGCCATATATCCCTTCGACATCAGCCTTTTTCCTCCATTTTCAAAAGCAGCGGCGGCAAATCACTGTCGCCGCCGCTATCAACGCTTTATTCCTTGTCCAGATACATCGCGCGCCCGAACTCGGCGAACACCTGCACGCGCTCCTCGAGCTTCGGCCACTTCTCGACGCTCTCCTTCGAGAACAGCCCCTTCGCCGGGTCCTCGGTCGCGCGCCACTCGTGCGCAATGAGCGCCCATGTCGCGTCCAGCAGATGGGAGAACATCGGATCGCGCTGCGCCTCGCACACGAACGACTGGCGCGGGGAGTTGATGTCCTCGCCGCTGATCTGGAACAGGCCATACTTCTCGCACAGCGCCCGCACGCGGGTCAGCTGAGATTTCGTGTTGCGCGAGGGCATATAGGTGATCGCGCGGAAGCCCAGCTCCTTCAGGTAGGGCGCCAGCTCGTCGAGATAGTCGTCCTCGAACTTCTGCGCGCGCTTGTCGCCGGTCACGGAATCGCCCACGTCGCCCAGATAGGCGTACGCGGATATCGCGCCCACGCGCTCGGACAGCGCCAGCACGTCGCGCACGTCGGGGCATTCGTCGGTCGCGTCGATGTAGAATTTCGAAATCAGCGTGGACTTGATCCAGCCCAGCAGGTCGTACATGGCGTGCGGGTTGTTCTCGTCCAGCAGATACGTCTCGATTTTCGCGCTCAGCGGCAGCTGCATTGTGTTTTTGATGAAGTCCACCAGCTTTTCGCCGGAGCCGACCTTCTCGAGCATCTTATAGGCCAGCGCGCTGGAGAGATGCCGCTCGGTCACGGAGCCGCCCTCGTCGTGCTGGGACAGCGGCAGCACGTCCCTTTCAAGATCCAGCGTGATGCCGTAGCGGCTCATCAGCTCGTTGACTGCGGCGACCATCTTGCGGTTGCGCTCGTTGCGGTGCGCGCGATAGGGCTTGAAGAACGCGTCCACCTCGGCGGTCCTGTTGTGCGGCACGCCGTGCAGCGCCATGTAGGCCACGGAATTCTGGTCGGGATTGTTGATGCGCTTGCCCGCAAACGGCGTGTTCGCCATGCTCACGCGGCACTCAATGCCGATCGTCGCGCCCATATGCACGATGTCGGCCGCCTCAAGGAACTCCTGCGCGCCGGAAATGGAGTCGTGATCCATCAGGCCGCAGGTGCACAGCCCGGCCTGATACGCAAACCAGACCGCCGCCGTCGGCGAATAGGGCGAAAAGGAATAGATCGTGTGTATGTGATTGTTGACGTCGGTGCCCTGCACCGGTTTGGGCTCCTGGGCAGCCAGCCTGCGCAGGTTTTCCAGTCTTTCGGGCGCGTTGAGCAGCCTGAGCGCCTCTTCGCGTGTAATCGCCATGGGAATACGCCTCCATCCTGAGAAATATCGAATCAGATTTATACACAAGCCGGCGCATCGTCCGGCCACCGATGGACAAAACCCGCCTTTGCAACCGGCGGTTGCAGCGCGCCATCAAGCCCGAGCGCGGCGTTTCCACGGCCTCGCCCCGTTCAAAAGCGCCCATTGCACCCACGGAACGCGCCGCCACAATACGCCGCCGCGCAAGCCGCTGCGCCATCAAATCACGGCAACGCCAGCCGTGCAGCCCGGCTCATCACGAACCGCGAAGGCCGCTTATCGCGCGCAAATCACTGCGCCGCGCCGTCCTCCGCCGCGCCGTCCTCGCCCGCTTCATCCGCGCCGCGCAGCGGCTCGCCGTCCGCGCCGGTATCCACGGTCACGACGCTGCCGACATTCTCGAACAGATCGTTCTTGGCCACGTCGTCGCCGACATTGGTCAGTATCAGGCCGTACTTGCGGTTGTCGTACTGCACGCCCTGCTTCTCCATGCTGTAATACTTCTGCTGAGAGACGTGCTTGCTGTAGGCGATTGTGGCCACCTGCGTCGCCGTCAGGCCGCCCAGCGCCTCGAGCGGCTCGTCATAGGCGGTCATTGTGAGCTGATTGCCCTCATAGAGGTGGATGTAGAGCTTCTTGGTCTCCCATGTGCCGTATTTGGCGGCGCTCTCGGGATCGCTCTCCGCGTCGGCGGCCAGATAGACCGCGCGGCGCACCACGGCGGAGGTCAGCTTGTGCTGATTGTGGCCGTATTCGCCGTTTATGTCGTGGGTCACGACCACATCCGGCTGATATTTGCGCAGCAGCTCGGTCACGATATTTTCGGTCTTTTCAAGCCCCCACAGATTGACCGTCTCGTCATAGTCGTTCAGGCGCTTGTCCTCAAGGCCGACGAACACGGGGTGATTCTTGAGCCCGCAGCTCCACAGGCCTTCCAGCGCCTCCTCATAGCGGAAGCGGCCGCAGTTGGCCATGTAGACGACCATGACGTTCTTGCCCTGCGCCACATAGTAGGGAATCGTGCCGCCGAAGAACAGCAGCTCGTCGTCCTCATGGGTGGAGATGACCATCAAATCGACCTTGCCCTCTATGGGCTGCCAGCGCTGGACGCTCTCGGGGATTTTGCCCTCCTCCATGACGCGCAGCTCGCATATGCCCGCCGACGTGTCGGACGTGGAAATGAATATCTTCTTCGTCGCCGTGTCCAGATCGTACGCAAAATTCAGCATTTCGCCCGGATTGGTCTCGGTGATGGTGTCGATGACGTCGCCGGTCGCATTTTGAAGCGTTACGGTGAACGCCGTGGGCGCGTTGCTCCAGGCCAGCGTCAAAAGCGCCGCCTTTTTGTCATTGGGCACCGTCACGGTCACGCGGTCGGCCTCGCTGCCCGCCGTCCAGTGCGTCCGCGTGCTGCCGTCGGTCAGATACGCCTTTTTGCCGCTGGTCACGTCGATCTCGCAGTCGCCCGTCATGCTGGCGATCTCACTCAGCTCGCCCTTGACGTAGAAATCCTGCCTGACGACCTCCTGCGTCTCGGCGGAGCTGCTCACAGTCACGGTCAGCGTCTTTTCGCCGCCCGAGAGCTTTCTGAACACCAGATCGCCGTCGAATTTGTTGATGTCGAACGTGTGCACATCCTCTTCATACTCAAACGATTTGGACGCGCTCATCACGGTTGAAAGCGTTCTGTCGTCCACCACCTCGATGGACACATTGATGATCGGGTTGTTGCTGGTCAGTATGCCCTCTATGGTAAAGGACTCCTTGTGCTCGAGCAAAGTCGGCAGCGACAGCTCCGCCGCCGTCACCTCGAGCGGATCCTCTATGACCACGGGCTTCTGGTCCATATAGGTGCTCACCTCGACGAAGTCGGCCGACACATAGCCGACCTTACCGTCGTATTTCACCTTGAGCCACTTTTCGTCGGAATCGTCCAGCACGTCGACGGTCTCGCCGGGATGAATCCGCTCGAGAATCCCCGCCTTCGTGTTGGGCTCGCGGCGCATATTGACCTTGGCCTCGGCGGTGATCACGCCCACCTTGACCTCGACGTCCTTGTAATAGGCGGCCGTCTCCTGATCGGTCGCACGGGCGCAGGGCGCGCACAGCAAAAGCGCGGCCAGCACCGCGGCCAGCGTCCCGGTTATATTGCATTTCTTCATAGTAAAGCACTCCTCACGGCAGACAGTCTTTATCATAGTTATTTTAACACATTTCCCGCCGCGTTTCAAGGGCGACACGGTTCTTTTGCGCGGTATTTTACGAGAATCCCGCCCGCCCCGCGCCAGCCGCGCATAAAAAAGCCAGATCGACGCACTTCCATCAATCCGGCTCAGCATTATTCTCCGTCACATCGGCACGAACGCGCACACCCGCTCAGGCAGCGCATCCCCCGCGCCACCCCACACAAAAAAGCCGGATCGACGCACTTCTATTAATCCGGCTCAACGTTCTTCATCACATCGGCACAAACGCGCCACCCGCTCAGGCAGCGCATCCCCCGCGCCAACCGCGCATAAAAAAGCCAGATCGACGCACATCCATCAATCCGGCTCAACGTTCTTCATCACATCGGCACAAACGCGCCCACGCTCAGGCAGCGCATATCACCCCGCGCCAGCCGCACACAAAAAGCCAGATCGACGCACATCCATCAATCCGGCTCAACGTTCTTCATCACATCGGCACGAACGCGCTGTCATATTCGGCGGGCGCGGGATGAACCAGCCAGCCCAGCGTCCGCTCGAGCTGCACGCCGTAGCGCGGCTCGCCCTCGGTGCGGCTGCTCTCCTCCATGACGCGGCGCACATGCTCGCTGGCCAGCGCCACCGCGTCGTGAAGCGCGTCGCCCCTGACCAGCGCGCCGGTCAGCACGGAGGCGAACAGATCGCCCGTGCCCGGATAATGCACCGGCACGCGCCGATACGGACAGACCCAGAAGCCGTTTTCGCCGCGCGTCCTGTAGACGTTGGCCGGCCTGCCGTCCCCGAGCGTCACGCTGGTGATCACCGTGTGGCGCGCGTCAAATCCGCGCAGCATATCGTAAATTTCATCGTTCGTCAGGGTATCCTCGCGATAGGGCCTGTCCAGCATAAGCGCCGCCTCGGTCAGATTGGGCGTGATGAGATCGGCCGCGTCGCAGAGCGTCTTCATGGCGGCGGGCATATCGCGCGGTATCGCCGAATACAGCTCCCCCTCGTCGCCCATCACAGGATCGACCACAGCCAGAGCGCCGTTCGTATCGCGGCCATAGTCTATGAGGTCATGCACCAGATCGACCTGAGCGACAGTCGCCAGATAGCCGCTGTACACCGCGTCGAGCTTTAAGCGGAGCGCCTTCCAGTGCGCCACGCAGTCGCCCATAAAGCCGTCCAGCGTCTGCGCGGCCAGATCGGTAAAGCCGCCGGTGTGCGTGCTCAGCACGGCCGTGGGCAGCGGCACGCCCTGCACCCCCATGACGGCCAGCGTCGGCAGCACGACAGTCAGCGCGCACCGCCCCACACACGAAAGATCATGCACAGCCGCCACAACGGGCGCCGGACGCAGTTTCACAGGCCTTCCCCTCTTCCTCTCATATACCGGCAGCCCGCCCGGAATCTCCATCCGAGCCGCCGCCCCGCGCCGCATAGCATATTTCGCTCAACCGGCGCAAATCCACCCATACCCACGCGCATACGCGCAGGTTCACTCAGCATATTTCGCTCAATCGGCGCAAACGCGCCCGCGCTCACGCATATCCGCACCATCGGCGCAGCCTCGCCCCGCGCCGCATCAGCGCATTTCGCTCAATCGGCGCAAACGCGCCCAGCACTGCATCAGCGCATTCCACTCAATCAGCGCAAACGCACCCAGCGCCGCATCGGCGCAAACGCGCCCAGCACCGCATCAGCGCATTTCACTCAACCGGCGCAAACGCGCCCCGCGCCGCATCAGCGCATTTCCTCGCTGTCCGCGCAGGCTCGCTCAACGCCGCATCAGCGAATTTCGCTCAAGCGCGCAGGCTCGCTCATCGCCGCATTCTTCCATTTGCATCGTATCCGCTTACGTCCGCGCGTCGCGCACGCGCTCGACAAAGCGCTGCATGCGCGCCATGGCCTCGGCCACCTTGTCGGTCGCCGTTGCGTAGGAGCAGCGCACGAAGCCCTCGCCCGATTCGCCGAACGCCGTGCCGGGCACGCAGGCCACCTTCTCCTCGCGCAGCAGCCGCTCGGCAAACTCCTGGCTGGTCAATCCGGTCGAGCGTATGCACGGGAATGTGTAGAACGCGCCGCGCGGCTCGAAGCAGTGCAGCCCCATCTTTTCATAGGCGTCCAGCATGATGCGGCGGCGGCGGTCGTAGGCGCGCACCATCTCGGCGACATAGGCGTAATTGGTGTCCGCGCCGGAGCGCAGCGCCTCGAGCGCGGCATACTGGCCGGCGGTGGGCGCGCACATGATCGTGTACTGATGCACCTTGAGCATGATCTTGATCAGCTCCTTGGGCGCGCACACATAGCCCATGCGCCAGCCGGTCATGGCGAACGCCTTTGAGAAGCCGTTGAGCAATATCGTGCGCTCGCGCATGCCGTCGATGGCCGCAAAGCTCGTGTGCTTTAAGCCGCCGTATGTCAGCTCGGCGTAAATTTCGTCGGCGATGACGATGATGTTCGTGCCGCGCAGCACGTCTGCGATGGCCTCGAGATCGCGCCTGTCCATCACCGCGCCGGTCGGGTTGTTCGGATAGGGCAGTATCAGCGCCTTTGTGCGCGGTGTGATGGCGCTTTTCAGCGCGCCGGGCGTGAGGCGGAACTCGTCCTCCTCGCGCGTGACGATCGGCACGGGCACGCCGCCCGCGAAAATCACGCCCGGGCTGTAGGAGACATAGCTCGGATCGGGCAGAAGCACCTCGTCGCCCGGCTCCAGCAGCACGCGCAGCGCCACGTCGATGCCCTCGCTCGCGCCGACGGTCATGAATATCTCATTTTTCGGATCATAGCTCACGCCGAAGCGCGCGCGCACATAGTCGCACACGGCCTCGCGCAGCTCGATCAGGCCGGCGTTGGCGGTGTAATGCGTGCGGCCCTGGCGCAGCGAGTAGATCGCCGCGTCGCTGACCGTCCACTGCGTGCCGAAGTCCGGCTCGCCCACGCCCAGCGAAATGGCGTCCTTCATCGTGCTGACGATGTCAAAAAACTTGCGTATGCCCGAGGGCGGCACGTCGCGAACGCGCCCGCAGACAATTTCATCATAATTCACGGCGTCACCACCAATCTTTCATCCTGCTTGCGCTCTTCAAAAATCACGCCCTCGAGCTTGTACTTTTTCAGCACAAAATGCGTCGCTGTGGACAGAACGTGCTCGAGCGTGCTCAGCTTTTCGGCCACAAACAGCGCCAGCCGCTTCATGCTGCCCGCCTTGACGGTCACCATCAGGTCGTACGCGCCGCTCATCAGATACACCGAGGACACCTCCTCGAAGCGGTATATCTGCTCGGCGATGGCGTCGAAGCCCTCGTCGCGCTGCGGGGTCACGCGCACCTCGATCACCGCCTCAACCTGATCGGCTTCCACGCGATCCCAGTTGATCATCGTGGTGTATTTGAGTATGATCTTCTGCGCTTCCAGGCTGCGGATGACTGCCGTAACCTCATCCTCGCTGTGCCCGGTCATCACGGCGATCTGCGCCGGCGTCGTGCGCGCGTCGTTGAACAGAATCTCCAATATGGAAAGCTCCAGGTCGCGTATCATGTCATTCGCCCTCCCATGCCATTTTTGAAACGGATATTATAGCAATTTATTATAGACCATATCGGCCGCCGCGTCAATCGTCCGCGCGTTTTTTTACGCGCCGTCCGCGTCGTTTTGCGGCCGTCTCAGCGCCATAAAAAACGCCGCTTCCGCCCTGTGCTTCGGCCGCCCCCATGCGGCAGATATTCCGCGCTGACGCGGCGCGGCGCTGGCGGTTTTCATATGCGCGTAAATTGCGGGCCGGCGAAGCGTTGCGTTTGGCCGGTTTCAGCGCCGGCACAGGCGTTTGTGCGCGCGGGGGAACGGCGGGGAAATTCGGAATGCGGAATTGGGGTGCGGGGGATGAGCGTGCCCAGCCTTCCGTTTCTGTCGCGGCTTTGCCCTCGGTTCACGTCCAGTTCTGCTCTCAGTGCACGCTCGGCCTTCCGCTTCTCTCGCGGCTTTGCCCTCAGCGCGCGTTTGGTGTTGCGTTTCTGTCGCGGCGATTTGCCCTCGGTTCATGCCCGACCTTCCGTTTCTCGCGCAGCTCTCCCCTCAGCGCGCATCCGGCCTTCCGTTTCTGCCGCGGCGTTTGCCCTTAACTCATGTACGGCCTTCCGTTTCTCTCGCGGCTCTGTCCTTAGTTCATCCTGTCCGTGCGGTTCTGGCGTAACTGTTTGCCCTCAGCGCGCATCCAGCCTTCCGTTTCTGGCGCGGCGCTTTGCCCGCGGTTCACGCCCAGCCATTGCGTTTCTGCCGCGACTTTGCCGTCGGTTCATGCTCGGCAATTGCGTTTCTGGCGCGGCTTTGCCCTCGGTTCATCCTGTCCGTGCGATTCTGCCGTGGCGTTTTGTCCTCGGCGCACGTCCGGTCATTGCGTTTCTGCCGCGGCGTTTGCCCTTAACTCATGTACGGCCTTCCGTTTCTCTCGCGGCTCTGTCCTTAGCTCATCCTGTCCGTGCGGTTCTGGCGCAACCGTTTGCCCTCGGCTCATCCTGTCCGTGCGATTCTGCCGCGGCGATTTGCCCTCAGCGCGCGTCCGGCCTTCCATTTCTCGCGCGGCTTTGCTCTCGGTTCACGCCCGGCATTGCGGTTCTGCCGCGGCTCTGCCTTCGATTCGCACCCAGCTTTACTGTTCTGTTGTTGCGTTTTGCCTCAGTTCACGCCTGTCTTTTTCCTCCTCGAGGAAAAAGAGACGGCTTGCGATATCTTGCGTTTCTATTCCGCCGGGTCGAGATCGCCATTCGTGCGTTCTCACGCCGTTTGGGGTTATCTGCCTTGGCTGGTTCACTTCGGGTTTGGGCGTTTCTTTGTGGCGATCTCGACGGAGTTGCCGGGGTACGGGGACGGAGCTACGACGGGAACGGGACTGGCGGCGCGGCCTTTGTACACTTTTGCGTAACCGCATTGGCCTTGCAATGCTTTCCGCGGGGAGTACGCTGGGGCTGCGCGCCCCAGACTGCGCCAAAGAGTCTTCGACTCTCTG
>CAKUAV010000051.1 GCA_934636425.1 uncultured Clostridia bacterium | reverse complement strand
CTGTTCGGCGATTCGTCTCGACCCATTCCTCCCAATGACGCTCTGGTAATACGAATCAGAAAGGATGAACCGTCATGAGTAAGGTCTTTCAGGAAAAGCAGACGTTCAGCATGGCATGGCTGGACAAAAACAACCCGCTGCCCGATCTGCAGCTGCCCCCGACCGCGCCCCGAAAGCTCACATGGGATGAGAGCCTGACCGAGGAGGACGCGCGCTATTTCACCTACGGACACGTGAACTCCATACTGCCCTATCAGTTTCAGGACAACTACACGCAGGACAAGACCTGCCAGAAGCAGACCGTCGTCGTGCTGGAGAACGATCACATACGCGCCGAGTTCCTGCCCTGGATGGGCGGCCGGCTGTGGTCGCTCAGGAAGGACGGCCGCGAGCTGCTCTGCCACAATCCGGTGGTTCAGCCGCGCAATCTGGCGCTGCGCAACGCATGGTGCTCCGGCGGCGTGGAATGGAACATCGGCCTGCGCGGCCATCACATGATGACCTGCTCGCCCATGTTCACCGAGCTGCTGCATCTCGACGACGGCACCGCGGGCGTGCGCTTCTTCGAATTTGAGCGCCTGCGCGGCGTGGCCTATCGCGTGGAGGCCTATCTGCCGCCGGAATCGGAGATTCTGTTCGTTCAGATGACCATCGAAAACCCCGCCGACAACGGCGAGACCCCCATGTACTGGTGGAGCAACATCGCCGTCAACGAGGGCGAGGGCACGCGCATCGTCGTGCCCGCCGACGGCGCCATCATGACCGACTACCGCGAGGGCAGCCTGCACGTCTCCCGCGTGCCCGTGCCCATGTACGAGGGCGTTGACGGCAGCTTCCCGGTCAATCTGCGCCACGCCGTCGATTTCTTCTATGATATTCCGAAGAACCACCGCAAGTACATCGCCGCCCTCAAGCACGGCACGCGCGGACTGGTTCAGTTCTCCACCGACCGCCTGCTCGGGCGCAAGCTGTTCGTCTGGGGCATGAACAAGGGCGGCCGCCACTGGCAGGAGTTCCTCGCCGACGAGCACACCACCTACGCCGAGATTCAGGCAGGCCTTGCGCACACTCAGAACGAGCACATCCCCATGCCCGCCGGCGCTGTGTGGAGCTGGCTTGAGGGCTACGGCGAGCTCAATGTGGACGACGTGACCAGCCTTCCCTATCCCGAGGCGGGCGCGCGCGTGACCGAGGCGCTCAACAGACTCTGCCCGCAGAGCGCGCTGCTCGAGGAGCAGGCCGGCCGCGCCGCGAAGATCGCCCACGCCCACGGCGATATGATCGTCTATGGCGCGGGCTGGGGCGCGCTGGAAAACAAGCGCCGCGCCGCCGACAATCTGCCGCCGCTGAGCGACGTCTGCCTCTTCCCGGACGATTCCATCGGCGATGCGGAAAAGCCGTGGCTCAATCTGCTGGGCGGCGTTCTGCCCGCCGCGAACAAAGACGACGCGCCGCTCTCCTTCATGACGTCCGCGCCCTGGCTTGAGCGGCTCGAGGCGCTCGAAAATCGCGACTGGAACGGCTGGTATCAGCTGGGCGTGGCGCGCTGGAAGGCCGACGACCGCGGCGGCGCGAAGGACGCGTTCGCCCGTTCGCTCGCGCTCGAGGACAACGCCTGGGCGCACGACGCGCTGGCCGACATCGCCGAGATGGAGGATCGCAAGGCCGACGCGCTCGCCGAGCGCCGCAAAGCGCTTTCCCTGCGCCCCGAGGAGCGCGCGCTGTTCCTCAAATACGGCAACGCCGCGCTGGAAGCCGAGCTGTATCAGGAGCTGTACGACGCAATCAGCCGCCTGACTGTCATCCGCGACGTGCCGCGCGTCAGGGCGCTCGAGGTGTCCGCGCTGACCGGCCTTTGCCGCTATGACGAAGCCCGCGCCATACTGCTTGCCCCGCTGATCGTGCCCGATGTGCGCGAGGGCGAGCTGTCCATGGGGCAGCTGTGGGAGCAGCTCCACATGAAGGAGCACGGCCTCACGCTCGAGGAGGCGCGCGAGCAGTATCCTCTGCCCTACGCGCTCGATTTCAGAATGCACTGATTGTTCATCCGCGCGCGCCGTTTCGAAAGAAGCGGCGCGCGCAAACCATATTCCGCGTCAAAGCGCGCTCCAACGACCGGCAGATTGCGCGGCGTGTCATCCGGCGGTGAATCGGCAGCGTCTGTCCCATTCATACGCTCGCCCTGCCGCACTGAAGAGCAAGGCCGTCCGCACATCGCAGCTTTCGGTTTGCGGCGGGTGGGAGTTTCCCGAAACACCTGCGGGAATGCGGGGCGGCTGGCGCGGCGAAGCGGTCAATGCTGCCGGGCGCGCTCGGCATTCCGGCGTTTGACTTCAACGGCGCGTCCGGTTCGGCATATTTCGTCCGCATGGCGGTTTGCGGCGTCAAAACGCGCGGCCGAAAGAGCTGTGGATAACGCGCCGCTTTTTCGATTTATCAAATCACACTCCGCATGAAACGCGCCCGGCATGGCTACACTCTGTGCGGAGGTGTTTTTTGTGACGCATAATCCCTTTGACAGACCCGGCGCGGACGTTCTTCCCGCCCATCCAATGATTCTGCCGCGGCGCAGCGACCGCATGACGGCCGCGCGTGAGGACGGCGCAGAGCCGCTGCCCCCGTCGCCGCATATGCAGACGCATTTCGACGCGCATCCTTCGACCGCGCAGGCGCTTTCTCTGCGCGCGTTCGACGCCTGAGCGAGCGGCGCATCGGTTTGCCGCAAATTCTGCATATTGCGACAAAAGCGGCGCGCAAAAAACTTTAAGACGCATCTGGACAACGCACGCCGTACGGCGTTATAATAGCCTCGGAAAATCCATGAATATGGAGGGAAGCACCGATGAAAACATCACTGTCCGGAAACTGGAAGCTGTATTACCATCCCGAGGACGGCGCCATGCCCCAGACGCCCGCTGCCATGAAGCTGGCTGCCTGGCCGTCGATCGACGCGGCTGTGCCTGGCAACGTCGAGCTGGATCTGGTGCGCGCCGGCATTGAGGACGATCCCTTTTACGCCGAGAACATCTATAACTTCCGCAAATACGAGTTCTACCAGTGGTGGTTCGAGCGCGCGTTCATCGCGCCTGAGGAGATGTACGGCCGCAAATGTGTGCTGCGCTTCGGCGGCATCGACACCTACGCCGACGTGTTCCTCAACGAAAAGCTGATCGGCTCCTGCGACGATATGTTCATCGAGCAGGAGTTCGACGTGACGAACGCGCTCAACTACGGCGGCGAAAACACGCTGAGCGTGCGCATACGCTCCGCCATAAACGCCGTGCGCGATAAGGACTATCCCGTCATGCTCAGCGGCAACGACGGCCGCACCGAGTACGCGCTCATACGCAAGGCGCCCTCTATGTTCGGCTGGGACATCATGCCCCGCCTGCTCTCCGCAGGGCTGTGGCGCGATGTGACGCTCGAGGCGCTGCCCGACGAGCGCTTCACGCAGGTGTATATCGCCACACATCACATAGACGCGGACGGCAAGGCGCATCTCGCGCTCGCCTTCCGCTTCCACACCGACGACGTTTACATGGATGGCTTCAGCATACGCGTTCACGGCGAATGCGGCGAGAGTGTTTTCGACAGGGAAATGCCCGCGCTGTTTACCGCATGCAGCATGAACATCGACGTGCCGAACGCAAAGCTGTGGTGGCCGCGCCATTACGGCGAGCAGGCGCTCTACAGCGTCACCGTTCAGCTCGTCCACAACGGCCATGTCGCCGACGAGTACAGGACGCGCGTCGGCATACGCACGCTGAACGTCGTCACAAAGTGGGCGGCGAACGACGAGGGCGAGTTCCGCATCGAGTGCAACGGCGTGAAGATACTCGCCAAGGGCAGCAACTGGGTGCCTATGGACGCGATGCACAGCCGCGACGCCTCCCGCGTGAAGGCCGCGCTCGATCTGTTCTACGACGCGGGCTGCAACATCGTGCGCTGCTGGGGCGGCAATGTGTATGAGGATCATCCCTTCTTCGATCTGTGCGACGAATATGGCATTATGGTCTGGCAGGACTTTGCCATGGCCTGCTCCACCTATCCGCCCACGCCAGAGTTCGAGGCGACCATCGAGAAGGAAGCGACCGCCGTCGTGCGCAAGCTGCGCAACCATGCCTGCATACTGCTCTGGGCGGGCGACAATGAGGTGGACGAAGCCCTGCACAGCCGATTCCCCATTGAGGCCAATCGCTACAACGCCATCACCCGCGATGTGCTGCCCCGCGTGGTGCGCGTGAACGATCCCTTCCGGCTCTATCTGCCCTCCTCGCCCTACATTCCCGAGGGCATCGCCCGCTACGACGTGCCCGAGCAGCACAACTGGGGGGCGCGCGCCTACTTCAAGGACGATTTCTACAAGCACTCCACCGCGCATTTCATCAGCGAATGCGGCTATCACGGCTGCCCCGCGCCATCCTCGCTCAAAAAGTTCATTCCCGAGGACAAGCTCTATCCGCGCACGACAAACAGCGTCTGGATCACGCACGACACCGACTATCTGCCCGCCGGCGAGCGCGGCTACAACCGCATCATGCTCATGACCGATCAGGTGGAGATCTTCTTCGGCGAGGTGCCCGAGGATCTGACGCTGTACAGCCATCTGTCGCAGATCGTGCAGGCCGAGGCCAAGAAATTCTTCATCGAGCGCGCCCGCCTGAAGAAATGGCGGCGCACCGGCATCATCTGGTGGAACATGATCGACGGCTGGCCGCAGATCTCCGACGCTGTGGTCGACTATTACTACACCAAAAAGCTGGCCTACAACTACATAAAGCGCGTTCAGAAGCCCATCTGCCTGATGATGGACGAGCTGGATGGCTGGAACCACAGCGTCGTGCTGGGCAATGACAGCTGCCTGACGAAGAACGTCAGCTGGCGCGTCGAGGACGGCGACACCGGCGAGATTCTGCTCTCCGGCGAGACGCTCTCCCCCGCCAATGAAAACGTCACTGTGGGCAGCCTGCGCGTGCTCTCCGGAACGCAGAAGCTGTTTGTGCTGCGCTGGACAATCGACGGCGTGGAGCATGCCAACCACTTCCTGAGCGGCTTCCCGCACTACGACAGGGACCGCGTGCTGCACTATGTGGACGTCATTCAGTCGCTGCCCGAGCCGTTCGGCTGGGAGGACTGACGAAGGAAGGATATACGCATGACTGATCTCAAGGATACGACGTTCGAGCAGGTGGCCGGCCTGCTGATCGACTGCTTCAAAGCGGGCGGCAAGCTGCTGTTGTGCGGCAACGGCGGCTCGAGCGCCGACTGCGCGCACATCACCGGCGAGCTGGTCAAGGGCTTCTGCAAAAAGCGGCCGCTGCCCGAGGCGCTGCAAAAGGCCATCGGCACGGACATGCTGCAAATGGGACTGCCCGCCATCGACCTGACCGCCAACTGCGCGCTGATTTCGGCGGTCAGCAACGATCTGGGCGGCGAGCTGGTCTACGCGCAGCAGGTCATGGCCTACGGCCGCCCCGGCGACGTGCTGATCGGCATTTCGACCTCCGGCAACGCGAAGAACGTCGCCATGGCCGTGAAGGCGGCCAGGGCGCTGGGACTGACCACAATCGGCATGACCGGCTGCGGCGGCGGCGCGCTGGAAAGCCTGTGCGACGTGACGCTCAAATCGCGCGAGAGGGAAACCTACCTCGTGCAGGAGGATCACCTGATGTTCTATCACCGGCTGTGCCTGCGCGTTGAGGACGCGCTGTTCACCGAATAATACGGCAAAGCCCGCGTTCCCGTTCAGAAACCGCGAACGGAAGCGCGGGCTTTTTATGCGATTTTGCGCATTGCGAACGGCGCGGAACATTCGGCTGTGCGCGCTCTCCGCAGCACTCAGTCACACGGAAAGACCCGTCCGACGCTGATAAGCAAGCCATTTCTACGGCGTTCGCGAGCAGGCACAGCTTTGCTCATTCAGCCGGGCATTGCAATGCGCGCTCACACCGAACCAGCGCACATACGCCCCGCAGCACTCAGTCACACGGAAAGACCCGTCCGACGCTGATAAGCAAGCCTTTTCCACGACGTTCGCGAGCAGGCGCAGCTTCACTCATTCATCCGGCATTGCAATGCGCGCTCACACTGAACCAACGCACACGCGCCCCGCAACACTCAGGAAGACGGCGAAACCTGACCGGCGCTGATAAGCAAGCCTTTTCCACGGCGTTCGCGAGCAGGCACAGCCTTGCTCATTCATCCGGCATTGCAATACGCGCTGCGACTGAACCAGCGCACATACGCCCCGCCGTCACGCGGGTATACGGAAAGACCCGTCCGGCGCTGATGAACAGGCGCTTTTTTATGGCGTTCGCGAACAGGCGCAGCCTTGCTCATTCAGCCGGTCATTGCAATGCGCGCTCACACTCAGCCAGCGCACACGCCCCGCCGTGACTCGGGCAGAGGGAAAGACCCGTCCGGCGCTGATGAACAGGCGCTTTTTTATGGCGTTCGCGAGCAGGCGCAACCTTGCTCATTCATCCGGCATTGCAATGCGCGCTCACACTCAGCCAGCGCACACGCCCCGCCGTGACTCGGGTAGACGGAAAAACCTGACCGGCTCCAATTTATGGCCGGTCAGGTCGGGCTGTATATCGATCATATCAACTTGCTCTATCGTCCAGACTCAAGCCGCCCCCCAAGCGGCGAAGAGTCGGGTTGCGTGCGCGAAGCGGTGTGGAAGCGGCACAGCCGCCGGGTTGCGTGCGCGAAGCGGTGTGGATGCCGCACTGCGGCTAGAAGGGGCAGGTTTGGCCGTCCTGGGCGCTGATGTTGATGGCGACGCCGTTGACCTCGACGCCCTCTTCGGCGCGGACGAGGATGTAGCGCACGCCGTCGATGATGCGCGTTTCGAGCAGATCGGCGCGCTCGGGATCGACGCTGATGACCACGTCCGGCGTTTTGACGCTGAACTTTTTCGGCTCGACGATGTTCACGGGGCTTAAATCAACGCCCGCGCCGATCTTTTCGTCGTACTGCGCCGTGAACGCGTCCACCTTCTCGCCCGAAACGCCGCAGTCGACCAGCATATTGCGCATTTCGTTGCGCGTCACCTTCAGCGGCTCGGCCTCCTTGTCGGCCTGCTGCTCGCGAATCTTCTCGCTGAGCTGCTCGTGAACCGCCTGCACCACGTCGAGCGAGCACTCCTCGCCCAGCGAATCCTCGAGGAGCTCGCGGAAGGTCTCCTTCTGCTCGGCGGCGGGAATCGGCCTTTCGGCATTGAACAGCGCGCCGGTCATGTCGTCGTAGGTCTTTGCCGGATCGCGCAGATAGAGCAGCGCGTTGTAGATGTTGGTCTTGCGCTCGTCGAACGTCGGGAACATGAAACCGGTTTCCGGCATATTGACGATGTAGTCCAGCGCGCGGGTGTGGAATTCGTTCTCGCTGGCGCAATAGCGCAGCGCCGGCTTGCTCAGACGCACCGGACAGATCGAGCAGATCAGATAATGGAACACGTCCGCGCCCGAGTCGGACGGCTGATCGTCCAGCGTGAAGGCCGGCACGTCGTACGCGTCGTGCATGAGCAGTATCAGATAGTTGTCCTCGAATTTGAACGTCTCGATGATGTGGCTGAAGAACTCCTCCACCGCCTCGTCGTCGGTCAGCGCCGAATCGCGCAGCTTCATCAGCAGCGCGTGCTCCGCGCCCTCCCGCACCTGCTCGGTCGTAAAGGACATATCCACGAGGTTCTTGTCCGGTATGCCGGAGAGCGTCTTTTTGAAGATCGACAGATACTTGTCGGCCTCCTCCTCCGGCATGGCCAGCGGCGAGGCGGCGAATTCGGATATGATCTCGCCGTCCTGATTGACATAGCAGCCGCGAATCACGGTCACATTGTTGCGCTCGGGATTGAAGCGCTTGCGAATTTCGGCAATTTCTTTTCTGGTCATGATATACTCCTTTATGATGAATGACAATCCCCTCGCCCGCCAGAGGCAAGGGGATGTGCGTGTCAGCGCGCCGATTCCATCTCGAGAATCACGCGCGATTTGTCCAGCCATGCGACGCGATAGAGCGCGCCTTCACGCCACATGGCGCGCGCATCCTTCTGCGTCGCGGCGGCTGTGAGCGAGTGCAGACTGCCGTCCGCCTCGTCCTCGAATATCAGCGTCCAGTGCATCATGCCGCGATGGCTGTGTATCGCAACGGCAAACTCGCGGCTGACGTCCACAAGACACATCGTACGCTCGCAGCGGCGATTCTTCGATCGATCGCCTATGATCTCCGCCACGCGCACAATGTAGGGCAGCGACAGCACCAGCACAATCGCCGGCAGCGCCCAGATCAGCCGGCTCTCAATAAAGCGATCCAGCAGAAGCGTCGCCGCCATGCTGAAGGCGAGCACCTGCCAGGTCAGCGTCACATACGTCCTGATCGGAAAAACACGCCTGTCCATAGCGCCCCTCATTCAAACAGTTTATCGAGTATCGCTTCAACAAACAGCTCGTGCATATCGGCAACGGGGTGGTTGATGTCGTTGGCCAGCAGCGCCGTGGTGTCTACGCCGCATCTGTCCATCGCCTGCCACTTCGCGTACGCGTCGGCCACCGGCATATTCCGCGCCTGCGCCTGCGCCTTTGCCGCCTCCACATAGCGCGTGAGAATGCCGTCGTTCTGCGTGTGCGTGCATTTCTTCGCGATGGCGCGCAGCTCCTCGATGTGTATGCTCGCCGGCACATAGGCGCACATACGGTTGGGCGTTAAGAGCATGCACTCCGCGCCGGCCGCCAGCACCCGGTCGAATATCGCCGCCATGTTGACCGCATACGCCTTCAGGCCGCCCTCCACATCGTCATTTCCGGAATCGTTCAGTCCAAAATTGACGATCACCAGATCGGGGTTCAGGCTCAGCACGTCCCGCTCGAGCCGCTCAAGGCCGCCTTTGGCGCTGTCTCCCGATATGCCCGCGTCCATCACACAGGGCGCAGCCGCCGGATAGAGCGCATTGAGCCTTCTCTGAAGCCGCGCGGCATAGCCCTCCTGCGGGCGGAACGTGGTTTCCCAGCGGCCGTCGGGCAGCGTGGTCATCTCAAAGCAGCCGTGCGTCACGCTGTCGCCCAGACAGACGATCACAGCGGGCCTGTGCGCTCTCAAATCACGGCAGCGCGCAGCCATCTTCCCTGTCACCTTCATCATGATATGTCCTCCCCTTCAAGGCAGATTGAACACTGTATCAGGAGCGGCGCGCTTCCTGCCACTCGTGGATCTTGTCGAGCGCTTCCTTGTAGCGCTTCGAGAGCGCCGAGGGATTTCGGCTGAGCAGGCTGCGCTTGGCCGCGTCAAAGCGCTCGGCCAGCATATCGCCCATCATGCGCTGTCTGTCGCGCAGCGCGCTGACCTCGTCGGTCAGCTGAGCCAGACGCTGATCCTTGGCCTCCTTCGCCGACATTTCAAGGCTCTCAATGCGCTTTTGCAGCTTGCGCACCTCCTCGCGCATCACGTCCACGCGGGCGAGCAGCTTTTTAAGATCGATGGCCGTCGTGACGGCGTGCGTCAGATCGACTGTAAAGAGCACAGTGACCGCAAAGACGATGATCTGGCAGATCTGCGGATCGATCATGCCGATCAGCTTCTCGATCGGCTGGTTGATGTAGTACACCAGCAGCACGCTCATGCCGCCCCACGCCAGAGAGGACGTCAGGCAGATGTGCCCCTGAAAGTTGAAGCGCTTGTGGCTGTAGTCCCAGTAGCGCACCTTGAAGAGCGCCTCCATGACCACGCCGGTGACATATTCGAGCAGCGTCGCCGCCGCCATGCCGGCCAGACCGACCAGCCACCAGCGCGCGCGGAAAGGCATTGTCGAAACGAGAATCGTCAGCGCGCCGAAGCCGTAGATCGGCAGCATCGGCCCAAAGAGAAAGCCGCGGTTGACGAAACGGCGCTTGCAGATCGACACGAACGTCGTCTCGAAGCACCATCCGATAAAGCAATAGATATAGAACAAAAGCACCCAGTCGCCAAGGCTGTACGCCACGGTGTTCAGCTCCCCTCCCGTATGGACTTCTCTATTGACTCACGCCTATTGTACCATCGCGGCGCGGCTTTGTCAAATGCTGCTTTTTCGCACGCGAAAAAAACGCGCCGGGGATCGTCTCCCCGACGCATGGCTTTTTCTGTCATTGAGCCGCGTCCTTCAGCGCAAAGCCGTCCTCGCTCAGCACGACCGTCATCGCGCCGCCCGCATAGGTAAACGCGCCCTGCGCCGTCTCATTGCCCGCCGCATCCTTGGCCGTGAGCGTGAACGTCTCGCCGCTGTTTATGTCAAAATCCAGCTTGATCGTTCCCTTTGTCAGCGCGCTGCCGTCGGCATGTCCCACAGCGCCGCTGCGATTCGCGCCCTGAAAGCCGATTGTGCTCACATTTTCAACGTCAAGGTGCACATACACGCCCGCTCTGTCCTCCGTCACGGCGCAGCCGGCCAGCATAAGCGCAGTCAGCGCAATCAGCAAAAGCGCCGCCGCGCTCTTCATTCTCCTCATAAAAAGCCGTCCTCTCCTTTCTATAGTGCCTGTCATGCGCCGCCCCGCAGCGCCGCCTCCAGCTGCCCAACGCGCGAAAGCAGCTCCTCTACGGCGCGCCGCCTGTCCGCAATGCAGGACTGCACATACAGATCGCTCGCCAGGCCGTCAAACAGCCAGTCGGCCACGCGCGCAAAATCGTGATTGTCCTCCTGAAAGAGATACGCCGCGTCGGGTGCAAGCTCTCCGGCGATTTCAAGCAGCCGCTTCGCCTCGCGGATGTGACTTTCCGCATCGTCCATATGGCCGTGCTTGACGAGCGTGCTGATGATGCCGCCGCCCAGTATGTCCCACAGCCCCCAGCCGCGCGCGCTGCCCAGCTCGTCGAGCGCCTGCTCCAGATGATAGCGCGCCTCTCTCACCAGATTCAGCGCGCGGGAATTGCTCTCATAGACTGCCATGATTCTTCGCCTCCTTTGACGATGGCAGAAGTGTATCACATTTGAGGCAATCGCGCAATAACTTTTCGCCCAAAACATCGTTTCGCCGTCTCATCGATACGCGCGGCCGTCTCATTCGCGCCTGCATTCCAGCAGATCGCCCGGCTGGCACTCGAGCGCCTCGCACAGCTTTTCCAGCGTCGAAAAGCGAATGGCGCGCGCCCGGCCGTTCTTGAGGATCGACAGATTGGCCATCGTAACGCCCACCTTCTGCTCAAGCTCTGTCATGCTCATCTTGCGCCGCGCCAGCATCACGTCCAGATTGACGATGATCGCCATGCTTCATCCCTCCTCACACGGTCAGCTCGCTGTCCTCACGCAGCAGCGCCGCCCGATGAATCAGCCGCGCCAGCGCCAGCGCCATGAGCCCCACGCACAGAAAGGCCAGCAGAAGCGTCAGCAGCAGCGCGCACAGCCACGGCGCTCCCACGCCCGAAATCAGCATGGCCGCCTCGCCCGCCGCCATATAGGCGCACTCGGTCAGCGCCATGACGGCGATGAAGCGCACGCACTTTTCGCTCTCGCGCGTAAAAGAGCGCTCCGACTGAATCAGCGCGATCAGCCGGCAGAACGCGCCCAGCGCCGCCGCGCAGGGAACGGCTCCCACAGCCGTATATGCCACGCACGGCCAGAAGGCAAAGCGGTATTCCGGCGCCGTCTCGTACAGCTCCGCCGCCACCAGC
Source organism: uncultured Clostridia bacterium (assembly GCA_934636425.1). Lineage (GTDB taxonomy): Bacteria > Bacillota > Clostridia > Christensenellales > Aristaeellaceae > Firm-10. The sequence goes on along the minus strand of CAKUAV010000051.1, from coordinate 6,024 downwards.
ACGACCACGAGCGCCGCAAAGAGCGCCAGCACAAACATCAGCGCCGCCGCCGTCCGCAAAAGAGCGCCCGTCGCCGCGTCACGTTTCTTTTCTTCCATTGCTCTTCCCTCCTCATGGCGCTATTATAGCCGACGGCATCGCGTTTGTCAATGCTTTTTTATCGTTTTTCGATATGTTTTTGCCGTTAATCGCGTTTTTGAATAATGAGAGCGCCCAGTGCCTGCGGGCTTTGTATGCGGCGCGGGCGCTGAATTGTGAAGTGATGATATGCTCCTCGCACGGGCGCATGGAAGAGATGCGCGCATCCGGAATTTGCAAACAGGCGCTGAAACGGCCGATAACGGGATATTTTCAGACAGACGCGAAAAAATATTGCAAAAAGAGGCTTGACATTCGCCCTGTTCGGGCTTATCCTATTGTTTGAAAAAAGCATAGCAGGTTTATTCCAAGCAAGCATCTTCAGGGCGGGGCGCAATTCCCCACCGGCGGTACAGCCCGCGAGCCGAAAGGCCGATCCGGTTTGATTCCGGAGCCGACAGTCACAGTCTGGATGAAAGAAGAGCATTTTTCCTTTTCATAATCCTCATGCGGAATATGATCAGGCCCCTGATGCCAGGCGCGGGGCCTGTTTTGCTGTTATGAAAGGGGATTTTTTCCATGACCAGAAAACCTGTTTCCGCAAAGCTGATTGCCCGCGTGGGCGTGCTGGGCGCGATTGCCGCGCTGCTGTTCCTCATTCCGGGCATACCGGTCGTGCCGCCGATTTACAAGCTGGACTTTTCCACAGTGCCGGTGCTGCTGGGCGGCTTCTCGCTGGGCTATGTGCCCGGCCTTCTGATACTGCTCATAAAGGATCTTGTCGGCCTGACCAACTCCTCCTCGATGGGCGTGGGCGAGCTGGCCGACTTCCTGGCCTCCGCCGCCATGATGCTGACCGCCGTGGCGATTTACCGGCGCTGCCACAGCCGCCGCGGCGCGCTGGTATCGCTGATCGCCGGCACCGCCGTCATGACCGCGGTCGGCGCGCTGGTCAACTATTTCATACTGATTCCCTTCTATGTGGCGGTCATGAATATGCCCGCCGAGGCCATCGTCTCGATGATCGGCAAGGTCATTCCCGCCGTCGATTCGCTGCCCAAGCTGATCGCCTTCGCCACCGTGCCGTTTAATCTGCTCAAGGGCGTTGTGCTGTCGGCGATCACATTCCTGCTCTACAAGCGGCTTTCCCCGCTGCTGAAGGGCGAAAAGAGCCGATAAGCGCGGCAATGCGCCTCAGCTCTTCGGTTTTCCCGTGAAGAACCGCTCTGTCTATGTTCGGCTGCTGGCGCGAGACAGATCTTCGGGCGTTCGGCGGAACAGCAGAGAACCAGCCCGCGAGACGGCGCGTGCCGCATGTCAGGAAAACTTCTCAGGACACACTCCAGCGAGGTGACACAATGCTCTTTCACACCGTTTCCTCCGACGACACGACGGCCTTCGGCGCGGCCATGGGCACGCTGCTTCAGCCGGGCGACGTGGTGCTGCTCACGGGCGATCTGGGCGCGGGCAAATCGGTGCTGGCGCGGGGTCTGGCGCGGGGGCTTGGCATTGCGCAGGCCATGCCCAGCCCGACGTTCACGCTGATGCAGCCCTATCGCGGCCGGATTCCCTTCTATCATTTCGATCTCTACCGGCTGGACGATCCCGATCAGTTCTACGAGGCCGGTCTGGACGAATTCATCGGCGGCGACGGCGCGGCCGTGATCGAATGGCCGGACTGCGCCGAGCTCGATCCCGTGCCCGCGCTGCACATAACGCTCTCCCGACTGGAGGACGACGACGCGCGCGCCATCGAAATGGAAGGCGTCGGCATGGACGACCGCATGGACGCGTTTTGCGACGCGCTGAAGAAATGGAGCGTAAAGGCATGAAAATACTCGCTTTGGACACCTCCGGCCCCTATGCCGGCGCGGCGCTGATGGAAAACGGCGTCGTGACGCACGAAATCGCCGCCTGCCACGGACTCACGCACTCTCAGACCGCCATGCCCATGCTCGATCAGGCGCTGGAGGCGGCGGGCCTTCTGCCTGCCGACATCGATCTCTTCGCCGCGGTGGCCGGGCCCGGCTCGTTCACCGGCGTGCGCATCGGCGTGTGCGCGGTCAAGGGACTGGCACACGGCTGCGGCAAAAAGGCGGTCGCGATCGACGCGCTCGAGGCGCTCAGCGTGAACGCGTTCGGCTTTCCGGGCGTGATCTGTCCGATACTCGACGCGCGCCGCGCACAGGTCTACTGTGCCGCCTTCCGCTTTGCCGCAGGCGAGCTGCCCGAGCGCATACTGCCCGACGACGCGCTGCCGCTGACCGAGTTCATCGCGCGCCTGCCGAAAGACGAACAGTGCCTGTTTCTGGGCGACGGGCTGAGCGTGCACTTCCCCGCCATACGCGCTCTGATGGGCGACCGCGCGATCGCCGCGCCCGCGCCGATGGCGTTCATACGGCCGTCTGCCGCCTGCTATCTGGCCGAAAAGCGGCAGGACGAGGCGGTCGAGCCGATGCTGCTCAAGCCCATCTATCTGCGCGCCCCGCAGGCCGAACGCGAGCGCAGCGCCCGCCTGAAGCGGGAAAAGGAGGCCTGAAATCATGCCTGAAATCACCGCGTCGCTGATGACGCTCGAGGATGTGGACGCGGTTCACGCCATAGAGGAGGCCACATTTCCCACGCCCTGGTCGCACGACGCGTTCGTGAAAGAGGTCACCGAGAACCGCTGCGCGCGCTATATCGTGCTCAGGGAGGACGGCGTGTGCGTCGCCTATGCCGGGATGTGGCTCATCATGGACGAGGGGCACATCACCAACATCGCCGTGCGTTCGGACAAACGCGGTCTGGGCTACGGCGAGGCGGTCACGCGCGCGCTGATTCAGCTGGCCGCCGATTCCGGGCTGTCGTTTTTGACGCTGGAATGCCGCCGCTCGAACGCCGTGGCGCAATCGCTCTATCACAAGCTGGGCTTCAAGGACGTGGGCTTCCGCAAGCGCTATTACGAAAACAGCGAGGATGCGCTGATCATGTATCTCCAGCCGCTGCCGGAGGGACATCCCGAAAATGACCCGTTCCTCAAATGTGAATAAATCCGGCCGCCGCAGTCAGTTCCGATTGCGGCGGCGATTTTTATGGCGGGATTCCAGCGGGCTTCAGCTTTGATTCAGGAACTCGGCGCTGAATTGAGGGATTTGCGCCGGATTCACGCACAATACGTTGCAGTATGGAATTTTCAGGCGCGCGTCAGTCCGCATCTCAATGCAGGAAAGGGCAATGCGGCGGCCTGTGCTCGCCCGCATTCACGCTCCCCATAAGGGCGATCTGATCATTCAAGCGGCTCGAAACAGCCCCATACAGACTCTGCTCCCCGTCTCTCCCCTGCCGATGCGCACTCGCCTGCGGGATGTGTCTGTTCGGCGGGCGATGTTCAAATTCGGCCGACACCGAGAGAGCCGCTTCTCGAATCGCTCGCACAGCACGGATTCCCCGCCCCATGCTCGCGAACCCAGCGCGGCTATTCAAATGGCGGCGTGTGTCTCCCCGCCTCATGCTCGCGAACCTGGCGCGGCTATTCAAATGGCGGCGTGTGTCTCCTCGCCTCATGCTCGCAAACCTGACGCGGCTATTCAAACGGCGGCGTGTGTCCCCCCGCCTCATGCTCGCGGAAATGACCAGGCAGGTGCGCAGAGCCTCGACCCAATCCGCCTCCCCGCCTCATGCTCGCGGAAATGACAGCCGTCCAGACTGCGCCATGCAAAAGTGAACCGCCCGAGCGCATTTTCCGGCGCAGGCGGTTCGTTTTCATATTACTTCAGGCACAGCGGCTCGTCAAACTCGAGCTTAAACACCGTGGCGTTGGGATTGAGCGTCCCCGCATGAGTCAGGTCGATCCAGAGCACGCCCAGATCGTCCCGCGTAGACAGCTCTGCGCCGGTATCCAGCCGCGTGACGCGCTTCGGCCTGCTCGCCAGCCCTTTGACCAGCAGATAATTGGCCGCGCGATCATAGGCGATGAGATAGAGCGTCTTTTTGTCGGCGCTCAGCGTGGACGCGCCGTTAAACAGCCCATCCGGCAGGCCGCGCTGCGTGTCGTAGATCGCCTCGGCGTTGGGGCGGATCCACGCGCCCAGCCCCTTGAGGATCTCGACCGCGCGCGGATCGAACTGCCCCTCCGCGTCCGGCCCCACGCCCAGCAGCATATTGCCGCCATGGCCGACGCACTCGGTAAATATGCGCACAATGCGCTCGATCGGCTTGTAATCGTTGTCCAGCGGCGCGTAGTCCCACGAGCGGTTGACGGTCGTACACAGCTCCCACGTCTCCTCGGGCGGCCTGACCGGCAGCGCCTGCTCGGGCGTTTCATAATCGCCCCACGCGCCCAGCCGGGAGTTGACGATGACCTGCGGATCGCGCGCCTTGATCTCATCGCGCAGCTCCCGCATCTCAAAGACCGCGGGGCCGTGCGGGAAATCACCGTCGAACCAGAGCAGCTCGGGATGGAATCGCTCCATCAGCTCGCGCACCTGCCCGTTGCGGAAGGCCAGAAAGCGCGCCCAGCCCGCTCTGTCCTCCGGCTGATCATCCGGCTTCACGTTCATGGGGCTGGTGAAAAGCGCGTTGTCGCGGCGCGGCGCATGGAGCGACGGAAAATCGGGATGCGACCAGTCGGCGTGCGAAAAGTACAGCCCGACGCGCAGTCCGGCGTCACGCATAGCCTCGCAATAGGGCGCGATCACGTCGCGGCCAGCGGGGCTTCTCTTTACGATGCTGTCATCGCTCAGCGCCGTGTCCCACATGGCCACACCGTCGTGGTGCTTTGTGGTCAGCACGGCATAGCGCGCGCCCGCCTCCTTAAACAGCGCCGCCCACGCCGCGGGATCATAGCGCGCGGCGGTAAAGCCGTCGTACTGCGCAAAATAGTCCTCCCTTGTCAGCGTCGGCCAGGGCACGTCCTGCCCGTGATAGTACATCGCCCAGGATTCCGGCACGCCCCGAACCGAATAGATGCCCCAGTGCAGGAAAATGCCCAGCTTGGCCTGATGAAACCAGCTGGTCTGCGGAATGCGCGTCATTGTCTCTCCCTCCCGTCTGATTGCTGTATGCAGTGAGTATAGCATCTTTTTCGGTGCCGGGCAACAATGAAAATGCCGTTTTTCGGACATATGCGGCTCGAAAGCCGGACTTTAGGCATACGAAAAACGCCCGGGGATATGCCCGAGCGTCTTTTTTGCGTATGCAGATATTCTCAGCGTTCCTCGCGGAAATAGGACAGCCCCAGATGCTCCGGCGGCTGATCCTCCTTCTTCTTGCGCAGGCTGGTCAGTATCAGCACGACGATCGTGACCAGATACGGCAGCGCCTTGAACACCTCCTGCGTGGAGCGCGCAAGGCCGGGGATGTAGAGATAGAGTATGTAGAGCGCGCCAAAGAGAATCGAGCCCCATATGGCGTTGAGCGGCCGCCAGCGCGCGAATATGACCAGCGCGATGGCCAGCCAGCCGCGGTCGCCGAAGCCGTTGTTCGTCCATGTGCCGCCGGTATACTCCATGACGAAGTACAGTCCGCCCAGCCCCGCCAGCGCCGCGCCGATGCAGGTGGACAGATATTTGTACAATCCGACGTTCACGCCCGCCGCGTCGGCCGTCGCGGGATTTTCGCCCACGGCGCGCAGACACAGCCCCTGCCGCGTCTTATTGAGGAACCAGTGCATGACGATGGCCACAATCACGCAGAAATACGTCAGAAAGCCGTAGCTGAAGAATATCGGGCCGATGACCGGCAGCGTCGAAAGATGCGGGAAGAGATTCTTGTACACGCCCGCCGTCGTGGCGACGGAAATCTGACCCACGCCGCCGCTCATTTTGGAAATCGAGCCGCCGTAGAAATTGCCCAGACCCACGCCGAACGTGGTCATGGCAAGGCCGGTGACGTTCTGATTGGCGCGCAGCGTCACTGTGAGCAGGCTGTATATGAGGCCGCCCAGCGCCGCGGCCAGTATCGCGC
>CAKUAV010000050.1 GCA_934636425.1 uncultured Clostridia bacterium | reverse complement strand
GCGATCAACACAGAAGCGTCACACATGCGGCAGAATATCAATCAAGACAAATATTCAGCGCTGCGTTCTTCAGCCGGGCAGGCAAGTCCTCCGGTGATGACAGGGCAAACTCACCATATGGCGTTGACAATGGAATGTCCAGGCCCTCCGCATACAATCCAAACACCACACGAGCTTCATTGCTGGATACACGGGGCTTGTCAATGCCGTCGCCGATGATGAAATCTCCGTCTGATGAAAGAAAGTGTTCGCCAAATACAGTTTGCCAGTCGCTCTTTGGAAGATTTGGATCTACGCAGCAAAACGAAGAAAAATCAATCGAATCAGGGGACGTGGCGATCAGCATTTCTACAATATACACGTCCCTGTAATGCGGGTGATAGTACACGCCGATAATATTAGCCGCGCTCATGGCGTCAATTGTTCACCTCGTTCGCTTCATGTGACGTCAATGCGTCTTAATACAGCTTCACCGAATATTGATATGCTCCCGCGCTATACCTCTATGCGGCCTGAAACAGTGTTCCTCCTACATCACTTCTGATCAGCGCTTTCCTTCGAAGAGCGAGTGTGATTGGCGCGCCATTCATTGTAATCGGTCTCGCAATAATACCAATTCTCTGGACCCATGGGTCTTTGACTGATGACAAACTGAATAGCCTCCAGATTCCCCGAACCGTCGATTGAATAGGCGAATCCCGCATCGAACTCCATATGAAAACGCTTTTTCCAGACCTCGAAGTATATAAAGTTATCGCTTTTTTTGATACGAATATACCCTTTTCGCCCCAATTCACGGACGCTTTGCTCAATCGCTTTGGAATCAAGCGTCACCTCTTTTTCCTCATAGCGATTTCCCTTTAGGGTGTATGCCTTCACAGTCAAGCGAGGATCAAAATCAATGTAAACGGTGGATTCTTTTTGCGACATCAGAAACTCGACAATCTCGCACAGCTGTTCATAGTCCCGTTCAAAAAACGCATCGACCTCAGAGGCTGCATCCTTCTCGGGAAGATAATTGCTTCGACAACTCGACAGGCTCATCAGCAGTGCAACCATAGCCATGGCTATCGCCATAGCCACTTTTCGCACTATACTCATCTAATACCTCCCGTCTTCAAATACATTGTTTAGCTGCTCTTCATTCCTCGGCATCCCTGACGCATAATACGATCCTCCCAACAGCACTGCACGCCCCAAGTAACCGCAGGTATAGTTTCCAAGCTCCTCCAGCGTCATCCTTTGCCCATGATACTCTACCACGGCGCTATACGATCCGGGATATGGCGTTTTTTATCGTTGCCTTCCCCAAAATCCTTTCGCTTTATATCTCACTCAGCCTCATGATTTACCATCTTATAGTATCTTCCATTCATCAGTATACGCAAGCCAAAGCACTTCCGCGCTGTGGAAATCAATACGGCGTCGACTTCAGCCGTTACATCGCGGATTTTGCATGAATCAGCAGGATATGCCTTATAGCATACAGCGGTACTCTCTCCGTTTTCGTCCATTTGGCTCATCGGATCATTCCCGCAAATAAGCATACAAATTATGCCCATTGACCGCGCCGACCTGCCCGGCCACCACATCCGCCGAGATGAACCTTGCCAGAGATGGGCAGTAACACCGGCGCATATCAGCCTCTTCATCGCAGGCGCGGCCCCTGCGGCGGAACGGATTCGGCGTCCATGGCGCTTCCGCAGGGCTTTTCATTCAATCGGTGATACACTTCCGCGCTGCACCTGCATTCTACCACGCGGCCTCCCGCGCTGTCAACAGGGGGAGCGCGTCGTCCTGTTTGGTCACTGCCTCATCATCTGCAAACTGTTAATGCGGCATTGATTCAACAGGTTTCCGACCATTCTTCATCGCTCACACGCCGCTAACACCGGCTTCGCATCAGGAACGTTACAAAAATCCATGTCCATATAGCCGCGTCATATACTATACGAAACACTTTGCACAGTTCCTTCAAGGCTCCTCTCAATCGCCTGAAAGATTCTCTCACAGGAGAAGTTTTCCGGATTTTCCACTGTTCCCCACCAAACAGCCAGAGAACTGTCCGTTCCCTTATCAGCAACCGATAAAACAAGGCCGCTGTGATAATCGTCCACTCCGGCAATTCTCCTGAACTGCCCGGCGCCAGGAAGAGGATAGCCATCTGAACAACAGCCTTCACTATCGCACCGATCAGAACCAGGCATACGCCTGCAAATACGACAGCCGCAGCACAGGCAAGCCGGAATTTCCACTTTTCCCGATCAACTCGATCAACTGTATTGCCTATTCAATATTCCCTCCCTGTTCAGCGCCTGCGCACAAACGCTTTGTCAGCGTCATGATATTGAGCACATCTGCTTCCAAATATGTTTTCCATCCATATTCAGGCTTGCAGAAAAGCTCTAGCATAACCACTGAGCCATCTGCAAAGAATCCGTACGCGCTATCATAGGTCATGCCGGTCGCCGGCCCCTGCACAATCTGAAAATGAGGATAATCGCCGATCAACGGCTCGCAGCCCTCCGTCTGCCATTCCTCGCTCGGCAAATCGTTGATATATTGCAGACACAATACAGAATCGCCCTTGCAAAGAATCCCGAGATAATCTCTTTCTTCACCGCAATAGACATGTACATTCAGTTTGCCAAAGTCACATTGCCTGTATATTTCCAGCCCTTCGCCCTCTATGGCTGCGAAAACATCCTCCGCCACACATCGTTCCATATTCAGCGACTGCATAAACCACGCTGAATAAATTGCCGTGAGCGGATCCGTCTTCGCGCCCAGCCTGTCACCAATTTTTTCCAAGAGAGACGCGTATTCGTGCAGCGTTCGATATGAAACCTCCGGTTCTCCTTCCACATTTTTCAAAACGCGCTCAATCGCCGGATCCATTCCTTCTGCGCAGGCAAATTCCGTCAACAGGAGAACTGCTAAAAATATAGAGATCAATGCCTTGCATTTCATTTCTGCCGGTCACTCCTTATCGCGTGTAACATCCGTACGCTTTTCCGGGTTGTTTCAACAATACGCATACAAATTATGCCCCTTGACCGCGCCGACCTTCCCGGCCACCACATCCGCCGAGATGAACCTTGCCGGAGCCGGGCAGTAATACCGGCGCATATCAGCCTCTTCATCGCAGGCGCAGCCCCTGCGGCTGAACGGATTCAGCGTCCATGGCGCTTCCGCAGGGCTTCTTTATTCGACCGATGATACACTTCCGCGCTGCACCTGCATTCTACCACGCGGCCTCCCGCGCTGTCAACAGGGGCGCGCGCCGTCCTGCGGGTAATGGCGCATTGCGCCGCTTTTCTTCATGGGGAGGTTCCATTTTTGACGCTCTATGATTGAGTTGCCTCAAAGGCGGCGATTTTGTATTGCGCTCCGGCGGGCGGGGCTGTTATAATGGAGGCGGATTTGGAAAGATGCGGCGTTTGTTGAAAAAAGGCCGCGAGGAAAGGAAGTTTTGCCGATATGATTCAGTTTCACTGCTACCCCGGCGGCAAAAAGCGCGTCGTGACGTTCAGCTATGACGACGGCCACAAAAACGACGAGCGCCTTGTCGCTCTGTTCAACCGCTATGGCGTCAGGGGCACATTCCACATCAACGGCGCAGATTTTTCCGAGGCGCGCAATGCGGAGCTTCGCCGCCTGTATGCCGGCCATGAGATTTCCTGTCACACCGTTCGCCACGGCTGGCTGGACAAAATGCCCGCCGCATCGCTCGTTTCCGAGATCATGGACAACCGGCGCGCGCTCGAGGAGGCCGCGGGCTATCCCGTCGTGGGGATGTCCTATCCCAGCGGCGCGTATTCGGCGGAGGCGGAGAACGCGCTGCGCGCCTGCGGAATACTCTACAGCCGCACCACGAAGAGCACGATGAAGTTCGGCCTGCCCGAGGATTTCCTCGCGTGGCATCCCACCTGCCACCACAAGGATGCGCTGCCGCTGGCCGAGCAGTTCATGCGCACGCTCGATTCCGAATGGACGCAGCCGCTGTTCTACATCTGGGGTCATGCGCACGAAATGCGCAGCGAGAGCGACTGGGAATACATGGAAAAGCTCGTCTCGACCGTGGCCGGCAGCGATAAGATCTGGTATGCCACAAACATCGAGATTTACGACTATCTCTCCGCCGTGCGCGGCCTGCGCGTCTCCGCCGACGAATCGCTGATCCATAACCCCGCGCACATGGACGTGTGGGTGGAGAAGGACAAGCGCGAGATCATACGCGTTCCGGCGGGCGAGACGATTCGGCTGTGAGGTGAAGAGATATGTTCCGTGTGCTTGAGGAAAAGCGGTTTGATTCCGCGCGCCGTCCGGGCGAATATCTGGACTATCTGTATTACGCGCCGAAGGATGCGGCCGCGCCCCTGCCGCTGGTGGTCTATATCCACGGCGCGGGCAGCCGCGGAAAATCTCTCGGCCTGATGGGCGTTGTCGGGCCGCTCAAACGGATCGAGGCGGGGGAGTCCTTTCCGGCTGTGCTGGCCGCGCCGCAGTGCCATGAGGATCACTGGTTTGATCTGTTTGAGACGCTCGCCGAGTTCGTCGACGCGATGCGCCATGATCCGCGCGTGGACGCAAGGCGCGTGTATGTGACCGGCGGCAGCATGGGCGGCTTTACCACATGGCAGCTGGCCTGCGCGCATCCCGACTGGTTCGCGGCGGTTGTGCCCGTGTGCGGCGGCGGTCAGGAGTGGTTCGCCAGCCGCCTGAAGGGGAAGCCGGTCTGGGCGTTTCATGGCCTGCTCGACGAAACGGTGCCGGTCGAGGAGAGCGTGAAGATGGCGCGCGCGGCGCAAAGAGCGGGTGCGGACGTGCGGCTGACCATCTATCCCGACGTGCATCACGAGGCGTGGGAGCGCGCCTATGCCGACGACGCAATGTGGGCGTGGCTGTTTGCGCAGACATTAAAACGCGTTCAAACGCCATAAAAAAGGCTCTTCACGAAAAAGCCGGTGGAAGCGGGGCGCGGCAGAGAGGCGTGAACAGCATGGAAGCAAAGACCGCGCTGTAAACGCGCATTTTCCCTTCTTTGCCGTTTTCTCATGGCGGCGCCATGTCAGCCTGCCCCAAAGGTCTCAAGGCAACGCCGCACAAATGAGGTGGTCGGCCGGCGAATGGATTTTTTTGTCAGATGCCAATACAGATTTCGAGGGTTTACTGGAGGTAAATTGAGAAATTTGCATGCCGCAGATGGCGGAAAAGACGTTGCCCGATGCGCCGCCGAGTTGTGAGGCGGCGCGTTAGCAAGCTGGCGAACGAGGATGCAAGCGCTCTGCCGCGCGCTCCCTCCAGCTTTGCTCTGGCAATGGGACTTTCCGTCGCTGGGTATGATTGAAAATTCAAGAGAGTTTCGACCCTCACGAGCTTTCCGAAGGTTTTTAGGCAGTCTGTCATGGCAAAGCCGTGCAATCTGCTGCTATGGACTTGCACGCCCAAGATTTCAGTGAAGAGCCATAAAAAAAGCGGGGCACGGGGGAGAGCTGCTGCATTCTCCCCGCGTCCCGCGCTTTGTCAGTTTTGCTCCGCCACCGGCTCAATGCCGAGCGTTTCAAAGAAATGGCTGAAGAACAGATCGTTGTCCATGGCCGTCATGAGGCGATGCGCTCCGCTTTCATCGGGCGCAAAGCGCGTGTCGCCCGCGTCGCTCACGCTGATCACGCCCCGTTCGAACGTCATGCCCGCGCCGTCAAAGAGCGCGGAGAGCGCCACCGCGTCGTGATACCACGCCTCGCTGCTGTCGCGTATGGCGCGCGCAAACGGGACAAGGCAGGGGCAGGCCTGCGCCGAATCGGCGACGCGCGCGGTGTCCGTGCGAAATACGCGGCAGGTCAGCTCAACGCCGAACACGAGCGCTTCGCGAACCGGCGCGGAAAAGACGATGTTCGCGGCCTCGGGGTCGTTGATGATGTTCCACTCCTGAACGCCCCAGCGCGCCGTATCGACGTCGCCGTAGCGGCCGCCCATGACGACCAGCGTTTTGAGCAGGCCGGGTATGTGCGAATGAGCGCGGAACAGGCGCGCGATGTTGGTCAGCGGGCCTATGCAGCACAGCGTGATCTCGTGCGGATGCGCCTCGATCGTGCGGCGCAGAAAGTCGACCGCCGTATCCGCGTCAAAATCGGCGCGATGCGGGAAGTCGTCCAGCAGCGCCTTTTCAACGGGCGTAACGCGTCTCTGAAGAAACGCGCCGGAGAGCGGGTTTTCAGAGCCGGCATGGACGGGGACGTCGCCGCGTCCGGCCAGGCGCAGCATCATGTCGGCCAGCTCGGCGCGCGCGATTGCCTCGCCGGTGACGGTGGTTATGCCCAGCAGCTCTGCGCCGGGCTGCGCGAGCAGATAGGCGAGGGCCTGCATATCGTCCATGTCGTTGCCGATGTCGGTATCCAGAAGGATGTGGAGCATGGAAAAAACCTCCTTGCGCACAATGTGAGGGGACGGCACGGCTCTATTATAGCGGATTTTTTCGATGTGTCAAGCAGCGCGCGCACGCTGAATGGCCTGTCTTTATGCATGATTGTATTTTTACGCTCTTGCCCGCAAAAGCGCCGCTTTACCGACGCGCATCTGCCTGCGGCGCTCATTTTGCGGCTTGGCCTGAAACGCCGGAGAAAAGGGCTGCCGCAGAGCGTTTACCGCTCTTCGGCGTTTTGATCGTGATCTTCCGATTTGTTCTTCCCCTTCAGCGCGGCGGCGCACAGCCCTATGATTGCGCCGAACATCATGCCGAGGCTCAGGCCGACGCCGAGGAAAGCTCCGGCGGATGCGTTCGCTGTTTTTTGAGTGTTCTTGTCTTCCGAAGGCTTCATGACTGTTTTCCTTTCTATTCGGTTGAATTGCCAAATTCCGCGCCGCGGTATGAGCGGAATTTCTTCTTCCCGCAGCGAACAGTTTGCCGAGGGATTTTCCGCAAAACGGACGCGATTCCCGGCAATGGATGCAGCCGGCATACGATCTGCTGCTTTGAAAAATTCATTTCAGTGTCGCCTGTTCGGCGGCATATTCCCGGCGGTCGCTCTCCGGCGCGGCAGAGAAAAGTCGCCGCCCGAAGCGCCGTCTTTGCCCGGACTGCGGTCGGGACGATCACATCGCCGCAAAGCGCGCCCGCGTTTCAAAGGCGCGCCTTTTTGCGGTTCAGAGCGAGTATAACCGCCGGACGAAAAATCTGCGCTTTGAATTGTGCAAAATGCGTATCAAATCGGCGTTTCTAAAACACCTGCCAAATGCGGCTCGACATGGTTGATAATATCTGTACTCTGCAGTAGAATGTATGTACGACATTTTGACGAAACGTTGTTGACGGACACTTGCAAAATTTGGAGAAAATGTTCAAATGAATATCGACAATCTCGAGACGCCTGCGGACATTCGGGCTTTTTCGGCAAAAATGGGGCCGGGAAAATGGCTGCCGCTGTGGCTTCACGGCGTGGATACGGCGATGGTGATGCGCTGGCTCATCATGACACGGCTTCCGGAAAACGTCGTCGTTCAAATGGAAGGCGCATTGAGCCGGGACGCTCTGACGCGGCTTGCGGAATTTATCGCGCTCAATCATGACATAGGAAAAATGAACACGGCGTTTCAGCGGAAAATATCCGAAGGCCTCGCGGAAGTGAGGCGGAGGCAGACGGAAGCCGGCGTGCTGCCGGAAATGCCGGCGGGAACGGGCGAAGAAATGCGCCATGCCCAGGCCGGCGCGGCCATATTGATCGAGCAGGGCTGTCCGCTTCGCATTGCGTCCGTGGTCGGCGCGCATCACGGAACGCCGCTAAACGACATGGTTGACGGACAGGCGTGGGCGCGGGAGCATATTAAGCTCGATCTGAGCGACGGCAGCGCGGCGCGCGCGGCATACTGGAAAAAGCTGCGCGGCGAATGGAGCGATTTCGCGCTGAAGCTGTGCGGCTATGCCGGCATGGAAGAAATTCCCGAAATCGGATTTTCTCAGCAGGTGCTGCTGACCGGGCTGGTCATCATGGCGGACTGGCTGGCGAGCAATGAGGAGTTCTTCCCGCTCCTTGCGCAGTGTGATCCGGGGGAGCGCGTGGACTGCGATGCGCGCGCCCGCGCCGCCTGTGAAAGAATCCGCCTGCCCGCCCGCTGGATATCGCAATGCCGGGATATGGACGATGCGGCATTTGAGAGAAAATTCGCCTTCACGCCCAATGCGGTTCAGAAGGCCATGCTGGAGACGGTTAATCGGGCGGAAAATCCCGGCATTTTTATTTTGTCGGCGCAGATGGGCGTCGAAAAGACCGAAGCGGCGCTGGCTGCGGCCGATGTGCTGGCGGCTCGCTTCGGAGAGGGCGGCCTGTATTTTGCCCTGCCGACTCAGGCCACGGCCAACGGTCTGTTCATGCGCGTCGTCCACTGGGCGGAGCAAAGCGCCGCCGACGGACGGCACAGCGTCAATCTGATTCACCGCAACGCGGAATCCAATCCCGACTACGCCGAGTTTTTCGAGGCGGACGTCTCGCGGGACGGTCTCTTTGTGCATCAGTGGTTTTCCGGCAGAAAGAAGCGCCTGCTGGCTGATTTTGCGGTTGGAACGGTCGATCAGCTGCTGATGGCCGCGCTCAGGCAGAAGCACGTCATGCTGCGGCATATTGCGCTGGCCGGCAAGGTTGTCATCGTCGATGAGTGCCATGCCTATGACGCCTATATGAACGTCTATCTGGACAGAACGCTGGAATGGCTCGGGCGGTATCGCGTTCCCGTGTTCCTGCTCTCGGCGACGCTGCCGTCTTCAAGGGAAGAGCAGCTTTGCCGCGCCTATCTCAAGGGTCAGGAGATCAGCGGGAAAAAAGTCATAAAGGAAGCGCGTCCGGCGCAGTATCCGCTGCTGGCATGGACGGACGGCAACGCCATAAAGTATCGGTCGATTGCGGCGGAGGCGCGCACGAAGCGCGTTTCGATTGTCTGCGGGGACGACGAGTGGGCGCTGGAAAGCGTTATGGGGGCTGTGCGGCAGGGCGGCTGCGCGGGCATAATCTGCAACACGGTCTCCCGCGCACAGCAGCTGTCGCGGCGGCTGGCGCAGGAACTGCCCGGAGCGGAGGTCATGCTCTGCCATGCGCAGTATACGGAGGAAGACCGCACTGCATGGGAGAGGAAGCTGACAGAGCGCATCGGCAAAAAATCCACATTCGAGACGCGAAGAGGGCTGATCGTTGTCGGCACGCAGGTGCTCGAGCAGTCGCTGGATATTGACTTTGACCATCTGGTCACGGAGCTGTGCCCGATGGATCTGCTGCTTCAGCGGCTGGGACGCTTGCACCGGCACGAGCGGCCGCGCCCCGAGGGTCTTGAGAGGCCGACGTGCATTGTGCTGAACACGCAGCAGCTGGAGAGCGGCTCGCGCGGCATATACGGGGACTGGCTGCTGCTGCGCACGGCCTCCCTTCTGCCGGAAAGCGTCGCGCTGCCGGACGATATTCCCTTGCTGGTCGAAAAGACCTATGACGAAAACGAGATTCCCATTGAGCTGTCCGAGCAGCATGAAAAGTATGACGTTGATATAAAAAACATGAAGACGCGCGCCAGAGGCTATCTGCTGCGCGAACCGACGGACGTGCGGCCTTCCCGATGGAGCGGCACGAGTCCGCTGAACGGCCTGCTCGATGGCGACACGGGCGATGACGAGAAGAGCGAGGCGGCCGTGCGAGACAGCATATCGTCCGTCGAAGTGATACTGCTCCAGCGCCCCGAGAGCGGCCTGCTGACGCTGTTTGGAACGGACAAAGCGCTCGACGTTTCGCACCGTCTTGACGCGGAGACCTGCGGGCGGCTTCTCAGGCAGCGCTTAAGGCTGCCGCGCGCGCTGGCTTCTGAATGGAACGTGGAAAAAACGATCGAGGAGCTGAAAATGCGCTTTCATATGCCCGATGCGTGGAAGGACGATTACAGACTGTCGGAGGAGCTCGTGCTGATTGTGGACGGCGAGGGCCGCTCCGAGCTGAACGGCTTTAAACTCAGATACAGCCGGGAGAGAGGGCTGGAACAGATTAAAAAGGAGGATTGACATGGACAGCGCGTTTAACCTGCTGGATGAAAAATGGATCAGTGTGATGACGATGCGGGGCGAAGCGGACCGCGTGTCGCTGTCGGAAGCGCTCTTGAACGCGCATCAGATCCGCGATCTGGCCGGCGAGATGCCGACGCTCGATTTTGTGATACTGCGTCAGATGCTGGCCTTGCTGTACTCGGTGTTCTCCAAAGTCAACGCGCAGGGGGACGAGGAGGAAATTGAGGATCAGAATCAGGCACTGGACAGATGGGCGGATCTGTGGGAGGGCGGCGCATTTCCCGAGCGGCAGCTGAACGATTATTTTGAAAAATGGCACGACCGGTTCTGGCTCTTTGACGAAGAACGGCCGTTTGGGCAGGTCAACGAGGCGGAAAATGGCACGAAGTACACGGCCGCCAAGCTGAACGGCGAGATGTCGGAGAGCAGCAACAAGCTGCGGCTGTTCCCGAGCAGAACGGGCTCCGGACGGCAGGAGATGTCCTATGCGGAGGCGGCCAACTGGCTGCTGTATGTCAACGCGTTCGACGATACGTCGGCCAAGCCGAAGGGAAAGAACCTGCCGAGCGTCGGCGCGGGCTGGCTGGGAAAGATCGGCCTGATACGGGCGGAGGGCGGCAATCTCTTTGAAACGCTGATGCTCAACCTGACGCTGCTGCGAGACGGCAATGAACTCTGGGGCGAGGGCGTGCCGGCGTGGGAGCTGGATAAGCCGCGCGCGCAGGAGAGAACGGAGATTTCCGTGCCGGAAAACCCGGCCTCTCTTTATACGCTTCAGTCGCGCCGGCTGCTGCTCAGCCGGGCAAACGGCGTCGTCAATGGCTTTTCGCTGCTGGGCGGAGACTTCTTTGAGAGGGAGGGCGCGTTTGCCGAGCAGATGACGGTGTGGCGGCGCGAGGAAGGCAAGAAGGGCGCGCCGGATGTGTTCAAGCCCAGGCGGCACGATCCGTCCCGGCAAATGTGGCGCGATCTGGCTTCGATTGTTTCGCAGGACGCTCAATCGAAGCACGGGCGCATTCCGGGCGTCGTCAGGTGGGTCAATGAGATCAGGAGAGAGATGGGCAGCGGCTGCACGGCCAGATTCAGAATTGCGTCCGTTCAATACGGCGATAAGGATTTCTTCGTGACGGATGTTTTTGAGGACAGCCTTGCGTTTCATGCCGAGCTGCTTGACGAAAAGGCCGAGTGCAAAACGGTCGCGCTGCGCGAGATCAGGCGATGCGACAAGATCGCGTATTATGTGGGCGAGCTGGCCGTGGCGCTGGAGCTGAGCGCGGGCGGCGATACCGAGACGATCAATGGCAGCCGGGACAGAGCCCGGAGCATGATCTATTACCGCATGGACGAGCCGTTCAGGCGCTGGCTGTCCCAGCTGAGCGACGACATAGACGCGCTGACCGCCCTGCGCGAGGCGTGGAAGGACGAGGTCGTCAAGCTGGCGCTGGATTGCGGCAGAGAGATGGTGGAGGCCATGGGCTCGAAGATTTTCAGCGTGCGCTACATTGCCGAAGGCCAGAACAGCGACAAGAGGAAGCGCTATACCGCGCCCGAGGCGTTCGACATTTTTCAGATGAGACTGAACAGGGTGAAAAACGAAACGATGGATTGAGGAGGGAGGCTGAAATGAACGACAACTGCGGGATGATCAGCAGGTTTGTCTCGAGAGAGATTCGACGTTTGCTCGATCAGTCCGAGACGGGGCCGGGCAAGGCGCGGCTGGCAGAGCTGCGGCGCGGCGTCGGCAAGGCGCCCGGAGAGATTCCCGCGCTGTGGGGAGCGCTGCTGCAGAATATGCCGGAGGCGTTTTATGCCGGAAGCGGCGAACCGACCCGCGCGGAGTGGGCGGCGTACACCGCGCTGACGCTGTTTGCGCTGCATCAGCAGGGCAGCGACGCGGGGAGCGCGCCGATGTGCCGCATTACCGAGAAGGACGAGGACGGCCGCCTGCACGATTACAGGCTGGGCACGGCAATTTCAAGGCTCTGTCACAACATGGATGGGCAGTATACCGACGACGACCGCGCGCGGATTGAGCGGCGCTTTGTGCCGATGGCAACGGCGGCCGATATGCCCGAGCTGGCGCATCATCTGCGCGGGCTGGTTCAGCTCTTGAAGGCGGACAGGCAGCCGCTGGATTATCCGGCGCTGGCGGTCGATCTGTATCTTTATCAGAACGCGGACCAGCGCAGCAATGTGCGCCTCCGCTGGGGCGAGGATTTTTACCGCAACAGGACTAATGAAGATGGCGAGGTAAAGAAAGATGAGCAATAAGCATATGTACATTGACTTCCACGTTCTCCAGACCGTTCCCCCGAGCTGCGTGAACCGGGACGACATGGGAAGCCCGAAGACGGCCGTGTACGGCGGTGCGATCCGCGCGCGCATTTCCTCTCAGGCGCAGAAGCACGCCATGCGCCTGATGTTCAGCGAGATTTTTGACGCCGGCCAGTGCGGCCTGCGCACGAAGCGGATTGTCAAGCTGGTGGCGGACAAGCTGATTGCGTCAAAGGGGCTTTCCGAGGAGAAGGCCACGTCGCTGGCCATGGATCTTTTCACCAATGCGGGCATGAAGATGAAGAATGCGGACGTCGGCATGGACGCGCTGTTCTTCATCTCCGACGCTCAGGCGGAGGCGCTCTCCAAGGCCGACCCCAAGGACAAGGCGGGCTGCAAGGAGGCGCTCAAGGGCACGCCCTCCATCGACATGGCGCTCTTCGGGCGCATGGTGGCCTCCGACCCGTCGCTGAATTACGACGCGTGCGCTCAGGTGGCGCACGCCATTTCCACGCACGCCGTGGAAAACGAATACGACTACTTTACCGCCGTTGACGATCTGTCGCCCGATGACAACGCCGGCGCGGGTCACATCGGCACGGTTGAGTTCAATTCTTCCACGCTCTATCGCTACGCGACCGTCGACGTGACCAGCCTGCGCGGGCTCATCGGCGGCGATACCGCCGAGGCTGTGCGGGGCTTCTGCGAGGCTTTTGTCCGCGCCATGCCCACCGGGAAGCAGAATACGTTCGCCAATCGAACGCTGCCCGATCTGATCTATGTGACCGTGCGCGGCGATCAGCCCGTCAATCTGGCCGGCGCGTTCGAGTCGCCCGTGAAGGCGCGGGAGGGCTATGCGGCGGAATCCGGCAAGCGCATGGCCGAGTATGCCGCTCGCCTGTACGCCAACTATTCGGGTGATCCCGAGGCTGCGTTTGTGGTTGGCGAGACCGGATTTGGCGATGCGAAGAAGGTCAACTTCAGGCAGCTTCTGGACGAGGTGGCTGCGCTGGCCGCCGAAGGGCTGGACAAATGAGCACGCTGCTGCTGAGATTCGCGGCTCCTTTGCAGTCGTGGGGCACCGAATCGAAATATGACATACGCAAGACGGGGCGAGAGCCCTCCAAGAGCGGCGTGGTCGGCTTTCTGGCCGCCGCATTGGGACGGCGCAGGGACGCCGATCTGTCCGATCTCAACGCGCTGACCATCGGCGTTCGGGCGGATCGGGAGGGTCAGCCGCTTGTGGACTTCCACATGGCGCGCGCAGAAAAGAGCTCCTATGTCACATACAGGCATTATCTGAGCGACGCGGTGTTTCTTGTGGCCGTGTCGTCGAATGACGAGGCGCTGATGATCGCGCTGAACGAGGCCGTTTTGCATCCTGCTTTTCCGCTGTTTCTGGGGAGGCGATCCTGCCCGCCGACGCTGCCGGTTTCGCTCGGCCTGCGCGGCGCGGACGTGCGCGAAGCGCTCTGTCAGGAGCCGCCGCTTGTGCCCGAGCTGAAGGAAAAGGGCGGCAGCGTGCGGCTGGTGCTGGACTGCGGCATGGATGTGTCGCGTCCCGGGCGGATACGCGATGTGCCGCTCTCCTTCAGTCCGCTGCGGCGTGAATACACATGGCGGAGCGTGCGCACGGAGACGATCCACATCGGCGGCGCGCTTGCGAATGAACACAACGCCATGGCCGAATTGGGGTGATGCTATGTATTTGAGCAGATTTCAGCTGGATATGCGCAAGCGGGAGACCATGATTGCGCTGGTGAACCGCGCGAGGTTCCATGGCGCTGTGGAATCTGCCTTTGAGGGCGCGCGCGAGCGCCGTCTGTGGCGGCTGGATACGCTTCAGGGTCGGAATTATCTGATGATTCTCAGCGCGGAGAAACCGTTTCTCGACAATGCCGTCAGCCAGTTTGGCGTGCCGGGCACGGCCGAGACGAGATGCTGCGACGGGCTGATGGAGCGCATTGCGGAAGGCGGACTCTGGCATTTCAGGCTGACGGCCAATCCGGTGAAGTGCGCGCCCCGCAAGGGAAAGCTCATGGCGCACATCACGCCGCAGTATCAAAAAGAGTGGCTGATGGCCAGAGCGCAGCGGCATGGCTTTGAGCTGGAATACGAGCGCTTTGCGGTTGTACAGAGCGAGTGGGTGAACTTCAGCAAAAACACGAGCGGAGACCATGTGACGCTGCTCGGCGTGACGTATGAGGGGATTCTCAGAGTCACAGACGCCGCGCTGCTGCGTGAAACGCTGAAGAACGGCATGGGGCACGGCAAGGCCTATGGCATGGGACTGATGACGCTGGTCAGCGCGGAGCATATCGTATGAACGGCATGGATAAGCCGAATCTGAGCGATCTGACGCGCGTGCAGGACAGGATTACTTTTCTGTATCTCGAAAAGTGCGCCATCAACCGCGATTCGAACGCCATTACCGTGACGGACAAGAGCGGAATCGTGCACATTCCGGCGGCTTCCATATCAGTGCTGCTGCTGGGGCCGGGAACGGACATAACGCACAGGGCCATGGAGTTGATCGGCGACACATGCATCAGCGTTGTATGGGTCGGAGAGCGAGGCGTCCGGTACTATGCGGCCGGACGCCCCATGGCTCGAAGCACCGCGCTGCTCATACGGCAGGCCATGCTCGTCAACAATGTCCGCCAGCATGCGGAGGTTGTCCGGCGAATGTACAGCATGCGCTTTCCCAACGAGGATGTCAGCAATCTGACCATACAGCAGCTGCGCGGGCGCGAGGGGAGCCGGGTTCGTTCGGTCTATCGGGAGATGTCGCAGAGATGGAACGTGACATGGAATGGCCGTGACTATGATCCGGATAATTACGAAGCGGGCGATGACGTCAACAAGGCGCTGTCGGCCGGCAACAGCTGCCTTTATGGACTGGCGCTGGCGGTGATTACGGCGCTGGGGTGTTCGCCGGGACTGGGTTTTGTTCACGTCGGGCATGAATTCTCGTTTGCCTATGACATAGCCGATCTGTATAAGGCGGAGGTTACGATTCCGCTGGCCTTTGAGATGGCCGCCAATCCGCCCAAGGGCGATCTTGGCGCAGCCGTACGGCGCAAAGTCAGGGATATCATGGTTTCAAGGCACATCCTTGAGCGGATGGTGCATGATGTTCAGGCGCTGCTTTCCGCGACGCAGGAGAGCGAGGATGCGGTCGACGCGCTGTATCTGTGGGACAGCAGAAAGAGCGCCGTGCCGGCGGGACGCATGTATGGTGAGGACGCGCCTGAAGACGGCGGCTGTGGAGGCGAAGCGGACGGGGATGGTGAAAGCGGATGATTGTTGTCACGCTCAGCACCTGTCCGGCGCAGCTGCGGGGCGATCTGACGAAATGGCTCATGGAGCTGGACACGGGCGTATATGTGGGCAATGTTTCGTCCCGCGTGCGGGAGCTGCTCTGGAAACGCATTGAAGCCAACATAGGAAACGGCCGGGCGGTCATGGCTTTTTCGACGAACAATGAGCAGAAATTTGATTTCAAGCTGCTCAACACAAAGCGGATGCTGGCCGATTTTGACGGGCTGCTGTTGCTGCAGCAGCCTGTTCAGGCCGGAAAGCCGGAGGAGAAACGCGAGAAAACGCCGCTGCCGCACTACTATGGGCTGGAGGTCTTTCAGGCAAAGGCCGGCGCAGATGCGAAAAAGCCGCGCAATGGGGCAGAGGAATCGGCCAAGGAGACTGGAAGGGCGGCGAAAGCGAGGCCGGAGAGGAAAAACGGCCGGCGGCCGGCGGCTCTGAGGCCTGCCTATCTTGAAGCGCTGCCGGATTCCGCAATGGATTACACCGTTCTGGACATTGAGACGGGCGGCCTTGATCCGATTTCCGATCCGATCATTGAGATTGGCGCGGTCAAAGTCCGCTCTGGCAGGATTGTAGACCGCATGGCCTGTTTGATCCATACGGAAGTCAAGCTGCCGGAGGTTATCGTAAAGCTGACGAGTCTGACGAATGAGATTCTGGATGAGAAGGGGGTGAGCCTGCGGGAGGGGCTCGAAAAATATCTTGACTTTTCGGGCGGCGATGTTATAATTGGTCATAATGTGGTGTTTGATATTGACTTCATCAATGAGAAATGCGTTCAGGAAGGGCTTGGGCAATACGATCCGCGGTTTATTGACACGCTGACTCTGGCCAGAAAGCGGCTGAGCTCACTGGGAAAATATAAGCTGACCGATCTGATCGAAGCCTTCAAGCTCGGCGGCAAGCAGTGCCACAGGGCGCTGAACGACGCCTCATTGGAGCATGAAGTGTTCATCAAACTAAATGAAATCACATAGCTCCGCATTTGAAATCCCTTTATTTTCAACACTTTTTTTAGTCTTTTCCCCGCACACGCGGGGGTGATCCGTAAACAGAGGCTCCAGCATTACTGCCAATGCGCTTTTCCCCGCACACGCGGGGGTGATCCCACATCTGGATAGCTGCTGACACGGTCCGCGCTCTTTTCCCCGCACACGCGGGGGTGATCCTTAGGTGAATGCTTAAGGGGGAAACATCATGACCTTTTCCCCGCACACGCGGGGGTGATCCCCTGTACGAGCGCGAATACGGCCAGTATACCGACTTTTCCCCGCACACGCGGGGGTGATCCCGGAACAGCAGGAACAACAACAGAAGTAATGTACTTTTCCCCGCACACGCGGGGGTGATCCTTGCGCGTGTTAATGCCACACATGGACATGGCCCTTTTCCCCGCACACGCGGGGGTGATCCTGGACGTATAACGGCACTCTGTCGCGCCGGTGACTTTTCCCCGCACACGCGGGGGTGATCCCAAACAATACCTGAAATAATCAACGTCCCAGCTCTTTTCCCCGCACACGCGGGGGTGATCCCATGATTAACGCAAGCAGCGAAAACACCAAAATCTTTTCCCCGCACACGCGGGGGTGATCCCGCCGGAGAAAAAGTATCCGGCAAGCGACGAAGCTTTTCCCCGCACACGCGGGGGTGATCCTCAACCCGCGCTGTAGGCCTGCGCTGATCTCGGCTTTTCCCCGCACACGCGGGGGTGATCCTGGTACTTAACGCGCTGCCATGCGCTATCATACCTTTTCCCCGCACACGCGGGGGTGATCCCGGCGTGGTCATTACGCCCGCCGACACGTTAAACTTTTCCCCGCACACGCGGGGGTGATCCTTACTAAGCGCTGTATTGCACGCCTTGATCGTGCTTTTCCCCGCACACGCGGGGGTGATCCTCTGATGCAGAAAATCCCAGCGCCAGAAATCAACTTTTCCCCGCACACGCGGGGGTGATCCCGCCGATACGACATACACCGCCGACACTGACACCTTTTCCCCGCACACGCGGGGGTGATCCACTTCAGACGGCTCTTGAC